>JANYLD010000213.1 GCA_025363835.1 Armatimonadota bacterium | reverse complement strand
CTTCGTCGCTTTCTCAACGCTCGCGATCTCCGCGCTTGGCTTCTTGGTCTGGGGACACCACATGTTCATCTCCAGCCAGTCGATGTACCAAGGCGTCGTCTTCTCCCTGATCTCCTACCTCGTCGCCATCCCCTCCGCCATCAAGGTGTTCAACTGGACCCTCACGATGTACAAGGGGCACGTGGTCTTGCAAACACCGATGCTGTGGGCGCTCGGCTTCATCGGCCTCTTTACCATCGGCGGTCTCACTGGCTTGTTCCTCGCCGGCATGGGCACGGACGTTCATCTGACCAACACCTACTTCGTGGTCGCCCACTTCCACTACGTAATGGTCGGCGGCGCGGTCCTCGGCTTCATGGGCGGCCTCCACTATTGGTGGCCCAAGATGTTCGGCCGCATTTATCCGGACGGCTGGGGCAAGGCGAGCGCCCTGCTCACTTTCATCGGCTTTAACCTGACCTTCATGCCCCAGTTCATCGTCGGCTGGCTGGGAATGCCGCGACGGTATCACTACTACTATTTCCAGCCTGAGTTCCAGCCCTACATGGTCGCCTCGTCACTGGGCGCGACCGTGTTGGCGCTTGGCATGATCCTTCCTGCGTTCTATCTAACCTGGTCGCTCAAGTACGGCGAAATTGCCACTGCCAACCCCTGGGGCGCGCATGGCTTGGAGTGGGAAGTCGATTCCCCGCCCATCACGACGAACTTTGAGAAGACGCCGATCGTTACCGACGAGGTTTATGACTTCAGCTCGCTGGAGGACAACGATTCTCCCCATCGCGAAAAGGAACCGAAGACCGAGGATCTTAAATCGGACCTGCGAGGCGAGGAAAAAGGCGGAAAGCACTAAATGTCAGCCATAACCCTGGACGAACACGAAGAGCACGACGAGCACCATGGGCACGCCCGTGTGAACGGCGTCATGCACCAGTTCGAGGACATCGACCAGCAGAACGAGTGCTACGCGGTCGGCATGTGGTCGTTCCTCGTGACCGAGATCATGATGTTCGGCGCGCTGTTCATGGCCTACACGCTTTACCGTTGGCGCTACGCAGACAGCTTCCTCGCCGCTCACCAGTACGTCCACATCTGGCCCGGCGCGATCAATACGACTCTGCTGTTGGCGAGCTCCTTCACGATGGTGCTTGCCGTTCATTACACGCAGCTTAAGAAGACCAAACTCGTACTCATGAACCTGGGCGCGACCATGTTCTTTGCCACCGCGTTCCTCGTCGTCAAGATCGGCTGGGAGTACATTCCCAAGTTCCAGGAGCACCTCTTCCCAGGCCCGAACTTCGTTTGGGACAAGCCGGAGGGAAGCAAGAACGTCGCCCAGATCTTCTTCAGCTTCTATTTCACGATGACCGGCTTACACGGCCTCCACGTCCTCATCGGCATCCTCATCATCGGCTTCCTCGCCCTTCAGCACAAGAAGAAGCACCCAGCCGTTCACGACGACTACATGCTGACCGAGATGGTCGCCCTGTACTGGCACTTCGTCGACCTCGTCTGGATCTTCCTCTTCCCGCTTTACTATCTCATTCCCAAGTAGAAACTCATGGCTGGACACGGAACAACGCACAAATATAAGCCCGGCGAGGTTGCATGGGGCGCCGAGCACCACATCCTGCCCATCACGGTCTACGTGAAGACCATCTTGGCCCTCTTTGTCTTGATGGTGCTCACCATCTTTGCAGCTCAGATCTCCATGCCAGACATCCATCTGGGTCCGCTCCACCTTCCTGGGACGTTTCTCAATAACATCATCGCCTTAACGATCGCCGTTGTTAAAGCCTCGCTCGTCGTGATGTTCTTCATGCACGTCAAGTACAGCACCAGCCTCACCCGCTTCTGGGCGATCATCGGCTTCGTGTGGATGTGCCTGATCTTCTTCATCCTCATGGACTACGCCACCCGCCCCCTCGACCCAACCGTCGCCCGCCCCTGGATGTCCGACCCCGGCAGCGCCCTGCCCAAAGCCCGCGACGCCAAGCAATCAGAAGACTCCGTCCCAACCCTAAACGTAAACGTCCGCCCCAGGCAATAGCCTCGGGCGTCCGGATAATCCCAAAGGGATTACGTCCCCCAGCCCAGGGTTTCCAACCCTGGGTGAGACACCGGAAAAACTCTCAACCCTGAAAGGGTTGCGTCCCAACCTCCCGTATCCCCTAACGCCGTAGTATTGCCCAGGGCCCGCCGCGGCGCGCAGTCCGAGTACGCCGACGCAGGCTTAAACGTAAACGACCGCCCGAGCCTCGGGCTTTCGAAAATCCCAAAGGGATTACGTCCCACAACCCAGGGTTTCCAACCCTGGTTAGGACATCCGGAAGACTCCTCAGCCCTAAGGGGTTGCGTCACGACCTCCCCTATCCACTAACGCCGTAACGTAACGCCGCACCGCCGCAACGCCGAACAAAACCATGATATTATTCAACCAAACGGTTGAATAATATCCAAACATCCCTCGACGCAACCCTTACAGCCCTCGCCGACCCCACCCGTCGAGCCATCCTCCGCCGTGTCTCCGAGGGCGAAGCCAGAGTCACCGAACTCGCCAAACCCTTCGACATGTCCCTGGCCGCCGTCTCCAAACACATCAAGATTCTAGAACGCGCCAACTTAGTCAGCAGAACCAAGAAGGGCAGGGAACACATCCTAACCTTCAACCCCGCCCCCCTCACCGCCGCCGTAACCTGGATCGAAACCCAAAAAGCCCTCTGGTCCGCTCGCCTACACACGCTCGATGATCTGTTAACGGCCGAAGAGGCGCTAAAGGATGAAGGCGGAAGGATGAAGGATGAAGGATGGATGAACACCTAACAGGAAATCTCCGTCCCCACCAACTGGTCCTAAATGACCAACGGGACCTACTTACCCAGAGCCAAGAGCTTAAGGCCGCCAAACCCCAACCAAGCAAAAATGAATACCAACAACTCTGGAGGACTCAGTGAGATAGAAGCCGAACTTCCCCTCTGCGCCTCTGCGTCCTCCGCGTCTCTGCGTGAAATCCCTACCCGAAAGCGTAAGAGCCCAGAGAGAAAGCCAAGAGCCAAGACCTAAAGCCCGCAAACCACCAACCACCCAATGAGCACAATCCAAGTCAAACACCACTTCAAAGCCGCCCCCGAGCGCGTCTTCGACGCGTGGCTAGACCCGCAGAAAGCCAGAAACTTCCTCTTCGCCACCCGCACCGGCGAGATCGTCCGCTGCGACATCGACCCCCGAGTCGGCGGCGCCTTCAAAATCACCGACCGGAGAGACGGAGAAGACATCGATCACACCGGCCAATACCTAGAAATCGACCGCCCAAAAAAACTAGTCTTCACCTTGGCCGTCCCCAAATACTCCCCCCTCTACACCACCGTAACCCTTGAAATCCAACCCGCCGAAGACGGCTGCAACTTAACCCTCACCCACGAAGGAGTCCTCGAGGAATACGCAAAAGAAACACCGAAAGGCTGGACGATGATTTTCGAAAGCTTGGAAAGGGTCATCTAAGGGCTGGGGATGTGGAGCGTCAGCGAGACTCTGGATGAGCGCGAAGCGTGACATCGGAGGGGGTCCGGTTTCCCGGGAGGAAGCAGGTTTGAGTCAATCCGGAAGCCTGCAAGCCTTCACCGACGCAAGCCCAACATGGCAGCGTTCTCCGCGCCTCCGCGTACTCTGCGACTCTGCGTACTCTGCGACTCTGCGTGAGATCCGATCACCGATCACCGATCACCCGATCACCCGATCACCCGATCACCGAGAGCCAAGAGCCTCACCACCACAAACCACAAACCACAAAAGAAACTGGAGTTGGCCTATAAGCCGGATTCTGTATTTGTGTGGCGATTTATCTATGCGGCCAACCCGGAGGGTCCGCGGGCCGCGTCATCCCCTCCCTATTTGGCCTTGCTTCCGGCGGGGTTTGCCCGGCCGGCCGGTTACCCGGACCGCCGGTGAGCTCTTACCTCACCATTTCACCATTGCCTTCGGCGGGTATTGAGTATTAGGTTTTGGGTATTGGGCCGATCCCAGAGCCTGAAGCCGAGAGCCCAGAGCCGTTCCCCCTAATACCCAACACCCAATACCCGCCGTAAGGCTGTTTGTTTCTGTTGCACTTTCCGTCGAGTCGCCCCGCCCTGTCTTGCTTGCGCTCAACAGGCGCCGTGCCCTATGAAGTCCGGACTTTCCTCCCTCTGGCCGAAGCCAAAGAGCCGCCACCCGGCCAACTCCACCCCCATTGTGGCATCCTCCTTTTAGGGGATGTTAAAGGCTAACGACCACGACCGCCCCCTCCCCAGACCCCCAAATCTCAATCACCCTCTGCGTCTCTGCGTTCTCTGCGCCTCTGCGTGAACTCCGATCACCGATCACCTATTACCCAAAGCCCAAAGCCCAGAGCCCCAAAGCCCGGGAAGCGTAAACTAAAACGCAGATGGCCACCCCCCAACAACCAGCCATCGTCCGAGACCTCGGCCACCTAAGCTACGAAGCAGCCCTAGGAATCCAACACCAAACCATAGAAGAAGTCGCGGCCGGAGCCCTCGACACCCTCCTCTTCGTCGAGCACGACCCCGTCCTCACCCTAGGCGCCAATTTCCACCAAGACAACCTCCTCTTCACCCCCGAGGAATACAAAGAAAAGGGCATCCAAGTCATCACCACCGACCGAGGCGGAGACGTCACCTTCCACGGCCCCAACCAACTCGTCGCCTATCCCATCTTCGACCTCAACCGCCATGGCCGAGACCTCCACAAGTGGCTGCGCGGCTTAGAAGAAGTCACCATCCTCACCCTCAAGCATTTCAACCTAGAGGGCTACC
>JANYLD010000204.1 GCA_025363835.1 Armatimonadota bacterium | reverse complement strand
TGATAATGCCACCACGCCGTCAAACAGATGTCCACGGGCTACGAGTTCGATTGAATCGGCAATCACCTCCCGGCTGATCAACGAAGATGCATGCTAACAACTATCGTTGCTTGAATCGAAACCGGCAAAGGCGCGAGCAATCTCTCGCAGTCCCAAAGGGATTGGGGCATAAAGCGCAATTCCGCAATTATGGGAACTATGGTAGGGCCCCGTAAGCGTCAATAGCTTGGAAGTGTCGGAGTACACTCGATTCCAGCGTTGATGACCACGCAAACCCCTGTCAAAGACCATCCCCGCGTCGAAATCCTCGGCGTGGCCGTCGACCGGTTGGATATGCCAACGGCGTTGAAACGACTGGATGAGTTTCTACAGTCGAAGACCGCGCACATCGTGGTCACTGCTGACGCGGCGGGAATTGTTCAGGCGCAGAGTGACCCAGAGTTTCTCAACATCTTAAAGACGGCGGACATGGTCACGCCAGATAGCGCGGGCGTCATTTGGGCGGCCAAGAAGAAGGGCGAGCCCATTAAGGAGCGGGTCAGCGGGGTCGATCTCACCGACAAGCTTTGCGCAATGAGCGCGGACAAAGGCTGGCGCATCTACCTCCTCGGTTCCCAGCCCGGCGTGGCTGAACTTGCCGCAGAAAAACTTAGGCTCAAACACCCAGGCTGCAATATTGTAGGCGCACGCCATGGCTATTTCCCCTCAGAGAGCGATGAGATTGTGGCCCAAGAAGTTGCGGCAGAAAAGCCTGACATCCTCCTCATCGCCATGGGCATCCCTCGGCAAGAAAAGTTCATCAAAAAGACTCAGCACATCATTGGCGCCTCCGTCGCGATGGGAGTTGGCGGAAGCTTGGACGTCTTCAGTGGCAAAGCCAAGCGTGCGCCGGTTCTGTTTCAAAAGCTCAAGCTGGAATGGCTTTGGCGGCTGGTGCTGAATCCTTCTAAGATCTCCAAGGCGAAGTTCTTGCCAAGGTTTGTGATGCTGGTGCTGAAGAGCGGGCGCTAAAGCGCCGGGTTTTAGGTGTTGGGTATTGGGCCGGATCCAGAACCAACTTTCGACCCCAATACCTAATACCCAACACCCAATACCCCCCATGAAAATCTACACGAAGACCGGCGATAAGGGCGAAACGGGTCTCGTCGGCAATGCCCGTGTCAAAAAAACGTCAACTCGAATCCAAGCGATCGGCGAAGTAGACGAGCTTAACGCGGCCATTGGTCTTGCAAGAACTGAAAGCCAAGGCGGGGAACTCGACGAAGACCTCGCAAAAATCCAAAGCACGCTCTTCGACCTCGGTGCCGAGTTAGCCTCCCTACCGGGCTCAAAAATCACCTTCGCCATCCTGGGCAGCCACCCTGCCGAAAACCTAGAAAAGTCCATCGATGAGCAGACCGCCAGCCTGGAACCGCTAAAAAACTTCATCCTCCCAGGAGGCTCAAAGCTCGCGGCCCACCTTCACCTCGCCCGCTGCATCTGCCGTCGTGCAGAACGCTCGGTCCTCGAACTTCACGAAGAAGAGCCGCTTAGGTCAGAGGTTTTGGTGTTCCTCAACCGTCTATCCGATTGGCTGTTCGTATCTGCCCGCACCGCCAACTGTCAGTCAGGCATAGACGACGTACCGTGGCAGCCGTCCAACACGTCAGGATAAAAGAAAATGATTACCGCTCTTCTAGCCTTCGCAGTACTCGGTCAAAAAGGTCCCAAGCCCGCCGAGCTGGTCTCTCGGATGATGGACCACTATGCTTCGGCCAACGCGCTTTCCGGCAAGCTAACCTACGTCCAGACCGCGCAGGGGCCCGACGAGTCGGGCAAGTTGCAGGTCTACAGCGCCAGGGGCGAAACCCAGGTTCAAGTGGAGCGGCCGAATAAAATTTACGTATTCCAGGTCATGGACGGGCACGACGATAACATGAACCCGACTAAGGTCAAAGCGAGGATCGTGAGCAATGGCAGCCGCTTCCTTTACGCCGTCCCCATGAAGTTCGATGTGCCTTATGAAGAGCTGCGAGAGAACGTGAATCAGGGCGGTCAAGTTCTCAAGGTTGGCGATATCTACAACATCGGGGGAAGCGGCCTCATCGTCAAGCCCGCCCCTCTCGACGTCGCGATTGGGAGGACGGAAGATCTTAAGCTTTTTCGAGATCAAATTGTGAGTCTGGAAGACCAAGGACAAGACACGATCAATGGCCAGACTGTCCATCTCATTGGAGGGGACTGGCGAGAATATGCGTCCGCTCCGACTAGCGCCAAATACCAAATCGCAATCTCCGACGCGGGCGACTTGCTTCGGTACATCACCAAAGAGAAAGTCGCCGATCCAAGCGGAAAACTTCCGCCCGTAGACGTCACCACCACCTGGAACGTGGACATCAAGGTCGATGGAACGCTGGACGAGAGCTTGTTCACGGACAAGGACCTTACGCCGCCAACAAACGGGAAGAATTCGGGCTCGTAACGAGTCGAACAAGTTGAGACCCGTGTGCAAGCGGGATGCAATATTCGGGATTGCTCGATTTTTGATTGCCGATTGCTTGATTGCCGAGATCAGATGCAAAGATGCGCCACGCTTCGTCAGAGTTGAATCCCGAATCCCGAATCCCGAATCCCGAATCCCGAATCCCGAATCCCGAATCCCGAATCCCGAATCCCGAATCC
>JANYLD010000137.1 GCA_025363835.1 Armatimonadota bacterium | reverse complement strand
GAATCCTCTCAGGTCCGCCCGGGGAGACTCGAACCGGTAGTCCCAACCAACGAAACAGTGGTCCGGATAGCTCCGCACCACTGCTTGAGAATCATCGATCTGATCCTCCGCCCCGCGGCCCTCCACGAGGAGGCCGTATTCAGTTTCAATGCCCGCCAAGATCATTTTTTAGGGAGGGTGAAGGAGGAAGGATGATGGGTGATGGATGTAGGAGACGGGCGACCCAAGAGCTGCCCCGTGACCAGCAGCCCGGTAACCCATAACCGCTCTCCCGCGCCCCGAATCCCATATCCCGAATCCCGAATCCCGTATCTTGAATCCTGAATCTTGAATCTTGAATCTTGAATCCCGTATCCCGTCCACCCGCCTTATCTTCTGAAGACGACAAATCTGCCGGATGGGCTGAAGCCGGCGGGAAGTTGGCTCTGGATCGAGTATCTGCCGTACCGGACGCTGGCCGCCTGGTCGGGCGTGGCCACGGTGAGGTGAGAGGCGTTCTTATCGAGGAAGCCGGAGAGGGTGCCCTGGATCGCGCCGACCGCCGAGCCGCTCGGAAGATCGGCAAGCGGGAAGGCGACGAACGTGCCCGAGCTCAGGTGGGCATCGCCCCAATACATGTTGGTGACCTTGGTGCCAGTAAAGGCGATAAGGAGGATCTGCTGAGTGTCGTCGTCCGCCGTCTTGGGCATCGTGATGACCTCAAAGCCGCCGGTGTTGATGATGAGGCTTCGGCTCGCCACCGCAGGGTCGACCATGAAGCGGAAGATGCCAAACAGCTCTGTGATCTGGGCCGTATGGGTGGGATCGGTGGGATCGGGAACTTGGGTTCTCCACACGCCGGGAGTCTGGACCGAGTTGATGACCGAAGGGTCTTGGAACTCACCGATCTTGGGGTGCGTGGCGTCCTGGGTCAGCATCTCAAAGTAGCCCGTCGGTCCCGACACGCTGAACGCAAACCGGTCTCCGCTGAAGTACGCGCGGTTGGCCGGGACTCCGTTGGACATCACCGCTCTCTTGGCCCCCATCAGGGAGCAGTCGAAGGTGAGGAAGTCGCTAATAAACCCGTTCATCGGGTTACCGTTCTGGGCGATGAAGGCGTCCGGCAGGAACTGGATCTGCTCGCTGCCAGACGGGTCGGAGTTGGCATCGATGATGTTGAACATGCCGTCGTTCAAAAAAACCGGCAGGGTGGACTCACGGCTGGGGAAGACGGTGAGGCGGGCGGCAAAAGGCTGCTCGTTGATATAGGGCGTATCACTCGGCGTGCTGTACTGATTGGACACGTCGATCATCTGATCGATATTGAGCATGAACGTGTCAAACCGCTGGCTGTTGCCGTTGGTGACGGGGATCGAGGCCGACTTCTGCTGCACCGCGTTGCTGTTGGTGATGAAGGTGATCGGGGTGCCCAGCGGCTCGATGAACGACTGCGCGCCGAGATTGAACTCGATGTTGCGGATAATCGCGGTCAGGTCGGACAGCCCTCTACCCTGCAGAGGCAGATAGGCGACGTTGACGCGGCCGGATGGCTGGACGGGCGTTGGAAGGTTGACCATTTCAACCGAATCCCCCGGCTGAGTAGCCCCGGGGACGCCAGAGGTTCCGGTCGTGACATTGGTGGATTTGCCACCGCCGCCACCGCCGCAGCCGATAAGGATCGCAGCCAAAATGGCTGATACGAGGATAAGAGCCCTGCTTCTCAAAGTTGTGAAAACCGCCTTTATGGGTGCCCAGGCGCGCACCGTTATCTGAACTCAAGTATATCTGTTTGCCTGAGTCGCTACCAGATGACGCTTTCAGCCGCCCGTTTAGTTGTCCCGTTATCTTGACGCCTTTTTTGTGTGGTTCGTCGTGTGGTTTGTGGTTTGGGGTTTGTGGTTGGTGGATTTTTGGGTGATGAATGGTGGGTAGTGAGTGGTGGGTGGAGCGGAAAGCGGGGCAGATGGCGATTTTTGTAGCACAAGTTTTTTGGGAAGGATGAAGGATGAAGGATGAAGGATGAAGGATGAAGGATGAAGGTCGCCGGAGGGTCGCTTAGATTCACGAGGTTTCGCAGGGGGGCGTTTCGGTGGTGGTTGCGGGTTCTGGGAGCTGGCTGGATAGGGATAGGAGTTTGGCGACGACTCCGGTGAAGGCGGTGGGGGACTTGAGTTTTCGGACGTGCTCCAGGGAGCGGAGGCTGCCGAGGTAGCGGTCGTTGGCTTGGTGCATGCGGATGAGCGAGAGGGCTTCCTCCTTTGGTGAGTGATGTTCCTTCATGGCTTGGAAGTAGAGGCATTCGAAGTAGTGGAGGGCCATATAGCAGAGGATGACTCGGCGGACGAGGAGGACCTCGGTGGGGGATCTGCCTTCGGCGAGGAGCGCTTCTTGCATGTTTTGGATATGCTCGCGGTCTTGGCTGAAGGCCTCGGGATCGCCTGCGCACATTCTCGTCGCGATGAGATCTTCTTGACGCCGGCCATAGACATCGACGATGGCCCTTTCGTCACAAGCGGCGAGCGATAATTCCGGACCGTTTGGGCTATGGGCGGGGAGAATGGTCTGGTTAGGGGGCATTAGGGGATTGTTCATAGGGGTTCGTTGTTTTCTCCATTCGCCTCGGTTGTGGCGGCGGTATCCGGCTTGGAATAGAGCGGCGTCAAAGACGTGGTCGACATCGGCGCAGAGTTGATCGATTTCGGCGATGAGCTTCTCGGTCTCATGGGTTTGTTTAGCTTTTTCTTCCTTCCTGAGGGCGGCGGCTTCGTTTTCCTGTTGGAGGCGGTTGCGGCCTTCTTCTCCCGAGCCGACGTAGGTCGAGACGACGCGGCCGTTGATCCGCTGCTTCCGATAGTAGTAGTCCGTGACCGCGTTCCGCCGCTCCATGGCCATTAGGGCGCCACCTTCGCTTGGGCGTGTTTGCTGTCCGTGTAGATGATAGACATTAGTCTACGTGATATGATAACACGCTTTGTGGCGTTTGTGTGGCGATTTTAGCGATTTTGTCGACAATTGTTGGTTAGTGGGAGTCGGGCGATTTAAACACAGAGGAGGATGAAGGCGGAAGGTGGAAGGATGAAGGCGGAAGGTTGAACGCGTTCCCGACCCTTTCAGGGTTGGTTGGCCTAATTTTGATTCCTTCCCCCAGGGTTGGAAACCTCTGGGCTGGGGACGGTATCCCTTTGGAAGACTCGGAGCGGGGAATCGGTTGAGGCAGGGGAATGGATGGATCGGGGAGTTGGGACATCCACCTCTTCATAAGGTGATATCACCTCTTCGTAGGGTAGGTTAACAAGACCATGGCGAGTTCACCCCAAACCGGCGTTTTCGGAACGATGACGAGGACGAATACTTTACTTGTGCTTCACCTTCTCAAGGAATCTCACGCATCCGAGATAGCGGGTGTCCTTGAGATCAGCCTCAGCCAGGTACAAAAGGCTCTTGATGGCTTAGAGGTGGCGGGGCTCGTAGTCGGCGTCCGAGTTGGGCGAGAACGCAGGGTGTCGATAAACCCGCGCTATCCGTATCGGGAAGCGCTCCTCGCTCTGCTTAACGACATGACCGTCCGAAACGTCGCCCTGCATGAGCGATTGGCCGCGAAGCGTAGACGACCAAGAAGAGCGGGCAAAGAACTGTGACCATCACGGCCGCAACAAGCCTGCGCGAACTGGCCTTCATAGTCTGCACGGCATTGGACCGGACGGGCGAAACGGCCGTGCTGTCCGGCGGAGGAGCGGCGACGATCTACTCGTCCGACGCGTACCAGTCTCGCGATCTTGACTTCATTCTGGGGTTTTGGTCGTCGTTTGGAGCGGCCAAGCAGCCATTGATCGACCTCGGTTTCGAGGAAAAGAACGGTATCTATCGCCACCCTTCTTCAATTTTCACAGTGGAGTTCCCAAGCGGCCCGCTCGCGATTGGGGCCGAAATGATTACTACCACGTAAAGGAGGAAGACCTCTTGCTTCACATAC
>JANYLD010000104.1 GCA_025363835.1 Armatimonadota bacterium | reverse complement strand
TACAGTCAGGTCCCTCGACTCGGGGACTCGCTCGGGATGACAAATTAATTCAAACGCCCTCGATCATCTCGGCGAGTTCGTCCGCCGTCAACCACTTCTCGTTCTTGTCGCTAGAGTAGTGGAAACCGTCCGGGACAGGACAGCCATCCAGGGGATTTTTGGCAAACCACTCCATCTCTGGTTGGACGACGTAGTACTCCCCCATATCAACCGTGCTCCTCGAGTCGTGCACCGTGATCATCTCCTCGTGCAGCTTCTCGCCGGGTCGGATCCCGATGACATCGATGTCGGCGTCAGGAGCAATGGCTTTGGCTAGGTCCGTCACCTTTGTGCTCGGGATCTTGGGCACAAAAAGTTCTCCACCGTGCATGCGCTCGAGGGAGTCCATAACGAAGTCGACGCCTTGATCGAGAGTGATCCAGAAGCGGGTCATCCGGGGGTCGGTGATCGGCAGAGTGCCGCTCGCGGCGAGTTGCCTAAACAGAGGAACTACGCTGCCGCGGCTTCCAACGACATTGCCGTACCGCACCACTGCAAAGCGGGTTCGGTGGGCGCCGCTGTAGGCGTTCCCGGCAACGAACAGCTTATCGCTTACCAGCTTCGTCGCGCCGTATAGATTTACCGGCGCGCACGCCTTGTCCGTGCTAAGAGCGATAACCCTCTCAACCCGCTGGTTGATCGCCGCCTCGATGATGTTCTGAGCGCCGTTGATGTTGGTCTTGACTGCTTCAAACGGGTTGTATTCGGCTGCGGGCACCTGCTTTAGGGCGGCCGCATGGACCACGAAATCAACGCCGTCAAACGCTCTGAAAAGCCGTTCGTAGTCTCGCACGTCCCCGATGAAGAACCGGATTCGGTCTTGACCCCGGTAGAGCTGCTGCATCTCGTATTGCTTCAACTCGTCGCGGCTGAAAACAATGACCTTGCGCGCGCCGGTCGTTTTAAGAAGCTTGGCGACGATCTTTTTGCCGAACGAGCCGGTACCGCCTGTAACCAGGATGACCTTGTCGTCGAAAAAAGTCCGCCCTACCGCCTCTCCGTGCATTCCACGTTAAGGCTACCCGGCGGGCCGGTTTTCGGGCTTAGCGCGAGTCAGATTAAATGCTCCTGGGCGTTACATCCATCATCTCGAATCCATCAGGAGCGGGCCGGGCCGAAAAACTGCTGTTACCTTGCGCTCTTTGCGGGCGTCAGATTTGCCGTGAAATGGCGGCGTGGACTAATTACCATTTTGTTGCTCGTCTGTCCGTTGGCAGGATGGGCCCAACTGCCGTGGCGCCAGTTCTTTACAAGCTTTAACGATCCTCACGGTGTTTCGGGAAGCCAACCCATGCTGATCGAACCATCAGCCGATGGAGGCGCCTATGTGGAGTCGACCTCGGTTGTCCAGTTGCTAAATGGATGGCACCACCTATCTATTTGCCCAGAATGGAAATACATTTCTGTACGATTGGACCGCCGTCTCGTCCTCGGGCGGGTTTCTTTGGACGCGGACAAAGGACTACCCTATAATCGGAGACGGCCAGGGTGACGCGGTCGTCCAAACCCCCACTCTAGTCGATGTGTACAACTCTCAAAACACCTTGATCGCAAGCTACGACATGGCCTCAGTCCTCGGAGTTGGCTCTAGCGGCTTTCAGGCAGTCTTCGTAGGCAATGGAGCTTTCTACTGCGCTATGGGACAGACTTTGGACGCTCGTCTCTGGCCAAGCGCCATTGGCGCGGCAAAGCTGACAATGAGGGGCGTAGTCGCTTGGTCTAATCCCGCTACAACGAACTATGACTTAACCTTGGTGACGACCCCGCTAGTCGCGAACTGGACCCCGCCGCCGCCAGTCAAGGGGGCCGTCACTCCCAATGGCACGACGATATTGGTCGGTCACGCTCCCACCGCGGCTATCGACGGAAATGCAATTGCCGGCATTGACGGTGGCGGAAAACTGCTCTTCTCGTCCTTGCTTCCCTTGGAGGGCAATCCAAGTCAGGTGCTCTTAGAAGCCGATGGGGGGTTCCTGGTGGGTACCGATATGCCGCTTCAAAACACGGTGACCCCTATCAAAGGTGGGCTTGCGCGGTGCAACTCGAACGGCAAGCTACTTTGGACGGTGCCGATAGGCGTCAGCAGCATGGGATTTGACAGTGCGGGAAATATTTTGGGTACCGGATACGGCGGAGCGTTCAAAGTCAGTCCGAGCGGGAGCCTGTTGTGGACTTATGGGCAAAGCGGCGGCACCGCCAGCGTGGTCGACTCAACGGACTCTTTAGTGTTGGGGCCCGGCTTTGCTCTCACACCGAACGGTGTCGCTAAGTTCCCTGCCGCCTTGCCCCGATCAACAATCAAATCACCAGCGTGGTCGGCTTAGTCGCAGATTCCGGGGGAAATACCTACTACACGCGAAATGAGTACAGCAACGGGACAACACAGGGATGGATTGAGAAGTGCGACGTTAAGGGAAACGAAATTTGGGACCAAGTCCTGGCCTACGGGCTCAATTCCCCTGTCGAGGAAACTGTAATCGATCCGGCGGGTACGCCCTTATATTCGGCCGGGCTAACCGTGGTAAGCGGCATCCCGAAGATCGTAGTCTTCAGCATGAATGCCACGACCGGAGTCGTGAATTGGGGACACGCATACGACCTTATCTCTCTTAATCCGGGTGGGAATTTGAATTGGGGCACGAGCCGGCTTCCGCTTGTCAACGGTCCGGTAGCGCCGGGCGGAACGGCGACCTCCCGGACCGTGATTGCGCCCTTGGCCTCGGGGACTTATAACTTCCAGTGGCAGCCCATCCAGGAGAGCCTTTCCACCTACGGACCGGCATCACCTAACCTCGCCATCGTGGTCGCTCAGGCAGGGGACGCCGCGCGCTTTGTGAGCCAGTCGGGTGTTCCCACTAGCATCGCGGCGGGAGGGACGTTCTCGCCGACGATCACTTTCCAGAACGTCGGGTTTAGCCCGTGGACGGTGGGCAACTACCTTCTCAGGAGCCAAAACCCATACAAGAACCTTAATTGGGGAACCGCAGGGGTGGCTCTGCCCGCTAATATCCCCGCCGGGACCAGCGTTTCCTTCCATCCGAGCCTAACCGCACCAGCCGCTCCAGGTACTTACAACTTCCAATGGTCGATGCTCCACTACTCGGCGGGGACTCTGTTTGGCGATGTGCCTCCAAACGTTGTCATCACAGTGACTCCGGCTCCTAAGAGCGCGTTCTTTGTGTCCCAGACCGCCATCTCCAGCTCGATGGCGCCGGGCAACAGCTTTGCAGCGAGCATCACGATGAAGAACGTGGGGAGTAGCACATGGGACTCGACCTATGCCCTTATGAGCCTCAATGCGAACTGGGGTGTCAGTTCTATGCCCATTAGTGGAACGGTGGCTTCTGGAGCGAGCTATACCTTTACCGCTCCGACAACCCCGGGGACCTACCACTTCTCCTGGCAGATGAATGCAGGAGGCATGTTCGGCCAGCAGACTTCCGATATCCTCGTCGTGGTCAGCACTGACTCAGCTCTGTACGTGAGCGACAACGAGCCGGTTTCAGTGAATGCAGGAACCGACTTTGGAGTTGTGAACACGATGCTCAACTCGGGAACGACGACCTGGTCCAACGGGGCGGGCTACTCGATGATGTCGATGGACCCCGCCAACAACCTTGTATGGGCTCGCAACCGGTCCTATATG
>JANYLD010000103.1 GCA_025363835.1 Armatimonadota bacterium | reverse complement strand
GATCAGGTGATAGGTGATCGGTGATCGGTGATCGGGTCATCAGGTGATCACCAATCACCAATCACCAATCACCGCAACCCCCAATTAGGCATTTTTAACAGGTTGGCTTAATATATAGACTAAGTTGCGATGACTCGGAGTCTGGGGACGGGGAGGAATGGATATCTGTGGGCCGTGTTGGCTGTCGCCATCGCGACTGGCATGCGCTGGGCCTTGCTCCCTTATGCCAAGGACTCTCACGTCTTCCTCTATTACATACTTGCCGTCGCTTTTAGCGTTTGGGCAGGCGGCTCAATGTCCGGTTTCCTTGCCCTCGTGCTCGGGGGAATCGTCGCCGGTTTAGAACTTGGGCCTGGCGTAAAAGGCAACGAGACAGGCGACATGGTGGGTCTCATGCTGTTCGTTATTTGCAGCCTCGCCGTCATCGTTCTCCTTCACGCCCAGCAGCACAGCGCTGAACAGCGAATGCTTGCGGAATTGGCGGAACAAGCGGGCCGGACCCGCCGGGCAGAGCTAGAGAAGAAGGATCGAGTTGCTCTCGACAACAGTTGGGACGTCGCCATCATCGTTACTGACCACAACCGAATGATCAAGGAGTGGAATGTGGGAGCGGCTCAGTTGACGGGATGGAGCCGAGGTGAAGTCATCGGGCAATCGACCGATATCCTCTTTCTGCCCGAAGACATAGAAAAGGATGAGCCGGGCCGCCGAGCACGAGCCGCTGAGTCCATGGGAAAGGCAAAGGTCGCTCGCTGGCTCAAATGCAGGGATGGCAGCCAGTTCTATGCGGAGGGCATGGTGCGGCCCATCGTCGACGCGGGGGGCTGGGCAACCGGCTTTATCGAAGTGTTTATCGATGGCTCAACTCGGGTCAAGGCTCAAGAAGAAATGGAGCGGCGAATGCTCGACCGGGCGGAGGAGCTCGAGAGCCTTTCCTATTCCATGGCTCACGACATGCGGCAGTACACGAGAGGCATGGCCGTGAACGCCACGATGGTCGCGCGCGATTT
Organism: Armatimonadota bacterium; assembly: GCA_025363835.1. GTDB lineage: Bacteria > Armatimonadota > Fimbriimonadia > Fimbriimonadales > Fimbriimonadaceae > JANYLD01. The sequence goes on along the minus strand of JANYLD010000103.1, from coordinate 14,613 downwards.
AAAGGACACGCTGACCGAAGATCAGAGTCAAGCCGTGCAGAGGCTTGAAAGCAATGCAAAGCGAATGCATGCGATGGTGGAGGGAATTCTCGACCACTTACGGGTGAGCCGCGCGGACTTGAACACCAAGCCGGTCGATCTGTCGAAGCTCGGGGAAGAGGTGGCGGAACGGATTCAACCGGCGCAGGCGGGATCAAACGTTCACTTTATCGTCCAACCGGGCATGTGGGTCAAAGGCGACTGCGACCTCATCTCTTTGGTCGTCGCAAATCTCTTTGAGAACGCGTTCAAGTACGGCGCCGGGCACGTCCGCTTTGGTTACGACGCCAAGCTTGCCGCCTACTACGTACGAGATGAGGGCCCGGGATTCAATCCCGAATACGCAGAACGGATTTTCAAGCCCTTCGTGAGATTGCATGGGCAAGACACCCCCGGCACTGGCATCGGGTTGCCAAATGCCCAGCGGATCGTCGAACGCCACGGCGGGCGCATGTGGGCGGAGAGCGAAGGAGAAGGGAAGGGAGCCACGTTCTTCTTCACCCTGAAGGGTATTGAAGAAGCGCCGGTCGGCGCCGTCCGATAGACCGCACCGCGCATCGAAGGGCCGTGTCTGTCAAAATGGTTGTATGGCCAAAAGGAGCGGCGACTGGTGGTACAAGAGTGGCCGCATCAAAGATGGGACTCTGGAGTTCGACCTTGCCTTCTGGCAATCTCAAGGACCCAGCGCGATCTTTGGTGCTGCGTGGGAATTGGTGGAAACGGCTTGGAAGCTGAAAGGCGGAGATCCCGAGATGCTCAGACTTGAGCGATCCGTGGGCCGTGTGAAACACATCAAGTCGTAGGCGAACATCCGGCGTACAGGCAGGATTTGAGACGATTGAAGAAGAAGTGATCCTATTTCACTTACAATGAAATATGCATTGGCGTGAAGCGGGACCGAGCGAGAGGACGCGCTACGCCGTCATAGGCGAACCGCCAGACTTCGAATTGCAGGCTGCTGCCTTCGGGGGAGCTTTCAGGTCGATGGAAGTCGACTCAGATTTTGTCCCCCTCGAATGTGCGCGAGACGAGTTTGTAGACTGCATCGAGCACCTCAACAGCGCCGGTTTCAAGGGCGTGAGCGTTGGTAATCCGCACAAACCGGTCGCGGCTAAACTGGCAACTCAGTTCTTCATCGTTAAGCACTCTCTAGGGGTGGCGAACGCTTTATCCCTGGGTCCTAGCATCTTTGCCCAGAACACCGAGGTGGCGGGATTCCAAAATCTCATCGCCAACGTCCAACCAGGAACCGCGCTTGTCCTAGGATCGGGACGTGCCGCGCGCTCGGCCATCATGGGCCTCTTTGATACCGGCTGGCAGGTGAAGCTTTGGAACCGGAACTTACTCCGCTCCAAGCCCCTTGTAACACTCTTTCTACGCTACGGCAACATCATCCCCGTAACCCAGCCTGATCCCTCAGGTTGCTCGATGATTGTTAACGCTACTCCAATCGGTCGCAAAGCCGGCGAAGAACCTCCAATAATCTGGCGCTATGCGCGTCCCAAGACCACACTGGTGGACTACGTTTACCGGTCGGTCCCCACCGAGTTTTTGAGGACGGGCCAGAGAATGGGCTTCAAAACGGTCGACGGGCGAGAATTGCTGGTCGAGCAGGCCGCATTTGCCGTCGAGTGGTGGCTCCAAAGGTCCTGCCCACGAGACCCGATGCTCGCCGCCGTTGGCTTTAAGAAGTCGCTCGCGATGCCCACCGCGGTTCCGTGACGGCCGGTGCCGGGCGCCGCACTTAGCCGCCTGGGCGCGTCATCACTTTGCCGTCAATCGTCACCACGTTCTTCTGAACGACGGACTTCTGCAGCATGTAGCCCTTTGCCGTTTTCGTCCAGGTGTCCTGCGTGGTGGCCACCAGCTTGAAGTCGTGGGGCTTGCCGTCTTGACCTGCCAAGTGACCGGTGAAGTTACCGTCGACGATGGCAATCGCTTGCTTACCCTTCGTGGTCAAGTTCGTGATCGTTCGAGTCCACTTCACGTCCGACATCATGGCCGCTTCCTGCTTGAACGTTGCCACGATCTGAGGCTTTGTCGCGACCTGCCCGTTTGGCTGGACAACGGTGTAGTCGTCCGTCATCAGGGACGCAGCGGACTCAATGTTCTTCGTTTGAAAAGCGGTGCCGAACGCCTTGTAGTTGGCTGCGAGTTGCTTCTTCAAAGCATCGTTAGGCCCCCCTTGGGCGGCCGCAAAGAGGGTGACAAGGAGGAGGACGGGAATGAGTTTCTTCATGACTTTGGATAGGGCGGGGTGCTTTATGGTCGATACGCATCTCTATGGTAGACATTATTCTATTGCTTTGTCAAGAGGCCGCTGTCGCCTGGGGGCTGTTGGCTGTTGCCTGTAGTGTGGGGACGCACCAACATCCAGCCCTCAGTCTACAGCCTACGGCTCACATCCCCCAGCCCCCAGCCCCCAGCCCTCAGCCCTCAGCCCTCAGCCCACAGCCCACAGCCCACAGCCCACAGCCCACAGCGCGAAGCGCTCAGTCGTCGGCCAGAACCTTTTCCATGATTTCGCCTTTGGACGTCGTCCACACTGCGACGACCGGGCCGTTGCCAGCGAAGGGGCCCGCGACCATAGGGTCGTTGGCGTCGTCCGCGATCTTGGTCGGGGCCTCCTTGCCGTGGAAGCCCATTAGCGGGCCTGGACGGCGCTTGAGATACACGCCGTAGCCGCCGAGCCGGCCATAGATCCAAGGCTGTTGGCCGACTCCGATCCGATCCTCCGTCTCACCGGGCACATCCTTATAAATTGCATCTTGCCGCCGCCAAAGCGAGACCAGGTGGGCATCCTCATCGGGGCTCAGCGCGCCGCCGTCCATGGGACAGGCGTCCAGCTTCCAATGCCCGCCGCCGAGCTGGGTGGGAGAGGACCAAGTCTGCCCGTCGTCGCTAGAATCGGCGACATACATATCCCGATTCCCGGCCAAAGAGTTTCGAAACATGACATGAATGGCTCCATCCGATCCGATCGCAACCGACGGGTGGCAGCACTCGCAAACCGTGCCGCTGGGCGAGTTGTAGACCATCGTATTAGCGCTCCAGTTCTCGCCTCCATCCTGGCTAATCGAGGCACAAATTTCTGTGCCACCATCGCGGTGGTCCAGCCACGCGCAAGCGATCTCGGTTTCGTTCGCGCCCACGCCCTGCAGACCTTCCGGAGCGGAGCCGTCCTTGTCGTTCACCTTGTTGGGCCCCATCCAGCTCTTCCCATCGTCGCTCGATCGCCAGGCGTACAGGTTATTGTCGGAGCTCGCGGTCACCACCACAAAGCCATCGGTTAGCTCGATGCGCGGTCCCCTCCGCATCCCGATCTTAAGGTTTGCGGGCGTGGCAATCTTGGCCGGCTTCTCAAAGGTCCGCCCTCGGTCCAAGGACTTGCTTAGATACAGCGATTCTTTGGAGCCGAAGACTACGTAAACCGTCCCCTGTGCACCCACCACCGCCTGAGGCTCCTGAGCGTTTTCGACCAAGTCGGGGCCGACGACCTTTATCGGACCCGATCCGATGAAAGCTAGGCCAGCTACGGCAAGAAGCAGCATGCGTTGAGTCTACTTCGAAATCTTCGTATCGCAAAGCGATGATGTTTTGTCAAGAGATCCAAGATCCAAGATCCAAGATCCGAGATCCCCACATCCCGCATCCCGCATCCCGCATCCCGCATCACACCTGCCCACATCACTTCATCACTTCATCACATCATCACTTCATCACAGCAAGCCCGGCTTGCTGATATTGACTTGGGTGCCAAGAACTTTAAAGCCCAAGCGCTCGTAGACTGCCTTCGACGTATCATCCCCAGCGGAAAGCCAGGCGAGATCGCAGGTTCGAAAGCCCTGTTGGAGCAAGACGCTGCTCACGGCAGAAGCTGCGCCCTTCCGTCGGAACTCCGGTGCAGTTCCAACACCTGCCAATTCGGCCGTTCGTTCCGAGGGAACAAGAGAGGCTCCCGCCGCGGGCTGCCCATTGACAAGGGCAAGCGCGGACCAGACTTTGCCTTGCCTTAAACCCTCTCTTGTTCTTTCAATTCGCTCAGGGGTGACCGGCTCATTTTGTCCAAAGGCGGAGTCGAGCACCTTTAGAAACGGAACCGGATCCATATCTGGGGTCAGCATCTCAACCGTGATCGCCGGATCAAGCTGGGGGATGAAAGTGTCCTGCGTGCAAATCATCACAGGTAACTCCACTTCAACCTCAAAGCCTTTCTCGAGCAGGAGTGTAATGAGATCTGGCCACAGTTCCTTGAAAACCTCCATGCGTGGCATGCGGTGGTGGGATCGGAACACGCCCATCATGGCATCCACGTCTTCCGCGGATATGGACGCCTCGGCGTGCTCGACAACGGCGTTGTTGAGCCATCGAAGGTCGGTGGAGGGATTAAGGCTTATCAGAAATGGGCCGGATCGGAGGAGGTCCGCTTTAGTGGCTACGCCCTTCGCATAAGCGCGCTCGATCTTACGGATCAGGTCCAGTGAGGAATTCACTGCTCAGTTTGGCGCAACCTCAAGAATTTGCTAATCCTTGCATGCAATGACACTCGTCGCCGGGAGAATTACGAATAATGGACTATGAGCAAAACTTGGCGAGAAAAGTTGAATCCTGGCGCGGAGGCAAAGGTCGTCGTGCTTTCCAAACGCTTTATGAGTGTGGCAGCAGGGTCTCGAATGCTGGTCGCGACACCGGAAATCGTGGACGACTACATGATGAAGATTCCTCACGGCCAAATCCGAACGCCCAAAGAAATGCGAGAGGAGTTGGCCAAAATTTATAAGGCCGAAGTAACGTGCCCCACCTCGAGCGGCATTTTCATTCGGATCTCCGCCGAGGCTGCCCTCGAAGATTTGAAGGAAGGCAAGCCGCTTGCGAAGATCACTCCGTTTTGGAGGCTCGTCGATCCGGACAGCCAAACGGCAGGGAAGCTCTCGTGCGGTCCGGATTTCATTCGCGAGCGCCGAAAGGCAGAAGCCGCCGGCGCTCGCTAGGTCCGATCAGGGCATGTGCATGACGACGTGTCCGTCTACGCTCTCCGACTGATCGTGAATCACCTCGTGGTAGGCCACCCATCGGCCGCCAATCTTCTTTACAGAAACCGTTTCGGATCCTTCCATATGGACGGTGTGGCCGCCCTTCTTATCCTGCATCTTGGCGTTTGCGGAAAATCGGTCGTCGACGACGGCGGTTGAGCCAGTCGGTTTGATCTGCTGGATATCGTATTTCGACTTGATCTCTGACAGTGGCCCAAACTGTTGACGAAGCCCGGCTAAGCACTGCTTCATGCTGAGGACCTGGTGGTTCGGCAACTCCTGCTGAAAATTTGGGGCCAACCGTGTTCGGAAGAGCGACCAGTTTTTCGTCTCTAAGGCGCGGCTGACGTCGGCAAAACCTGCGCGAATGGCCGGTTCTTCATCGACCGGCTTCTGAACTTTGCCGCTATGCCGAGCGTGTGCGTGGCCGCGCGCGTGCTGAGGGGCCATGACGAGAAGAGCGAGAAATGGAGTGAACATGCACCAACTATACAATCTTCCCCCATGTGTGGGGGAAGTACCGCGAAGCGGGGATGGGGGCAAACACGCGCGACCAGGAAGAACAATCCCCCCACCGGCCTCTACACACCGGTGGTCTGCGGAACCGCTATCCCGTCAACCTTGGTTGACGTCTTATGCTCCTGGACAAACGATTCCAGCCAGTGCCCATTCACTTTTTTGAATGTGTCCGCTTCGGTATCGCCCTGCTCAATTTTGTGGATTTGCTTCCGCATCGTCATCTTTGCCGTCATCCCCCAATAGGCTTCAGCTGTCGCCGTTGTGCCTTTGGTAGTTAGAGACAAGATCTTGTAAGTCAGCTTCGGATACTGCATCTGCTTCAGGCTCTGATCGAATCCGGCGATAAGCTGATTCAGCGTATAAGTCTTGCCGTCGTTAGTCCTCTGCTTGAAATCCGGAGTGCAAAGCGATCTCAGCTTCGTCCAATTACGGGTTTGGGTTGCGACCGCCAGTTGGTCGCAGACAGCCCTGATTTGAGCCTCGTCGCTCTTCTGAGGGGACGTTAGAACAAGGGCGAGCGCTAGGGTGGCTACCATGATTCAACTATAGCAAACCGACCGGGCTAGGTAGGGTGTTTGATAGGCCATGAAGATTGTGATTCCAGGTGGATCGGGCCAGGTGGGGCAGGTTTTGGCCCGCCACTTCTCCGCGGCCGGACATGAGGTGGTGATCCTCAGCCGGCGGTCTTCGTCGACGGCCGGGTGGAAGACGGTGGCTTGGGACGGCAAGTCTCTCGGTCCATGGCGTTCGGAGTTTGAAGGCGCCGAGGTTGTCATCAATCTGGCCGGCCGCAGCGTGAATTGCCGATACGGCATGAAGAATCGTGAGGAGATGATGTCTTCTCGAATTGATTCAGTCCGCGTCGTCGGAGAAGCGATTGGATCTGCAATTGCGCCCCCGCGTGTTTGGCTGCAGGCCAGTACCGCAACCATATACCGCCACCGTTTTGACGCGCCGAACGACGACTTGACGGGGGAGTTAGGTGGGGACGAATCCGGGGCGTCAGAGACTTGGAACTTCAGCATCTCCATCGCCAAATCGTGGGAGAAGGCCTTTGATGAGGCGACGACCCCCAGGACAAGGAAGGTCGCGATGCGGTCGGCGATCACCATGAGCCCCGACAAGTGCGGAGCGTTTGACGTCCTCTCAACGCTGGTCCGGCGCGGCCTAGGCGGCGCCGCTGGAGACGGACGGCAGTTCGTTTCTTGGATCCACGAGGCAGACTTCTGCCGCTCGGTCCAGTTCTTGATCGAGCGGGAAGAGCTGTCGGGACCAGTCAACTTGGCCTCTCCAAACCCGCTGCCAAACCGCGAGTTCATGGCAGCGTTGCGGGAAGCCTGCGGCGTGAGGTTCGGCCTCTCCGCGCCCGCCTGGCTGCTGGAAGTTGGCGCATTCTTCATGCAGACGGAGACCGAACTCATCCTAAAAAGCCGCCGAGTCACCCCCACTCGCTTGCTGCAAGCCGGCTTTCAATTTGAGCATCCCGACTGGCCAGAAGCCGCGAAAGACCTCGTTCGACGCTTTCCAAAGTAGTCGGCGATCCGATATGGAGTGCGGTGCTTTAGCGCCGCTTTCACCGAGGGCTTTAGCCCGACAAAGTCCACTAAACAATAAACTTGCCCGGAGGCTGAAATCAGGGTCAAAGAGTCGGGCTAAAGCCCTCGGTGAAAGCGGCGCTAAAGCACCGCACTCCATATCGGATCAACTGCGCTTTACAGCCGAGGATCCACTGGCTCGCTCTCCATCGCCAAGACCGCAAACGCACATTCGTGCACCTGTCGAAGGGGCTCTCTTCTCACGAACCTTTCCAAACCTTCGATGCCAAGGGCGAACTCGCGCAATGCCAAAGAACGCTTGACGCCAAGGCCGCGCTTCCGCAGGCGCTGCAGATTTGCGGGCAAGGTGTATTCCGGGCCGTAGATGATGCGGAGATACTCGCGCCCCCGACACTTGACCGCCGGTTGCACGAGACCGCCAGGACCCTCGTGGATGAATTGGAACGGCTTCATAACCATCCCTTCGCCGCCTCGCCCCGTCAACTCTTCCCACCAATCAATTCCGCTCTGAACGCTTTCCCTGTCTTCCGTCTCCACGATCTTGTATGGAGTTGCAAAAAGGACACCCGGGTCCTCGCCACAAACGTGGGCAAGGGTGTGCATATGCCATTGATGGTCTTTGTCCGCATGAACGGCGCCCTCTGTGGCAAGGATGTGAAAGGGGGCAAGCTTGAGGTCTTCCAGCTTTGACACCGACCAACAGTAGCGGCGGTAGGAGTCGACAAACTGGACCGCAGTCTCTTTCCGCATCGCTGTTCTGTCCAAAAGCTCTTCCAGCCCTTCGATTTGAGCGGCGGCTTGTTGGAGGACGCTTAAGGTAGCCCGGGTTGCGGCAACCGATGAGGCACCGACCGGCGCGTATTGCTTGCGCAACAGCTCTTGGGCTTTGGCCGACCACGGCAGTAGCTCGCAGTCGAGGACCATCCAATCCGTACTGAGCTCTTCCCAGAGACCCGCTTTGCCGATGGCCGTTGCAACTCGCTCCAACAAGGCCCTCTCGATCGCCTCGTTCTCAAAGAAGCGCCGGCCGGTTCGGGTGTAAATGCAGCCCGTCTCTCCGGTGGCAACTCCGAAACGCTGGGTGGCTACGGCCGCGTCCCTGCACACGACAACCACTGCCCGCGAGCCCATGTGCTTCTCTTCGCAGACGACTCGCGCAACGTTCTTCTCGCGAAAATAGGAGAAGCCCTCTTGAGGATGCTCGAGAAGGCCCTCCTTTGTCGTGGTCTCCGTGGGGGACATCGTTGGCGGAAGGTAGACGAGCCATTTCGGGTTGGCCGCGAAGCGGCTCATCGCCTCCAGGGCCGCTGAGGCGTTTTCCTCGCGGATCGTGATGTTGCCGCGAAGCCTGGTGCTAACGATACGTTTGCCAAACACGTCGGCCAGGTCAAGCACATCGTCAAGGTCATGTTGGGCAGATAGCTCCGTCTTGGCTTGATCCAGAAAGGGCTTCTTGGATTCCGCGTAAACCTCATGCGCTGAAACCGAAACCAGCTCCATCTCCGGGTATTTGAGTGCGGTCAGTTTTCCGCCAAAAACGCAGCCTGTATCAATGTTGATGGTCCGGTTTAGCCACTCCGGCTGCGGCACTGGCGTGTGGCCGTAGACAACGCGGGCTTTGCCTCGGTACTCGGCTGCCCACGGGTAGCGGACCGGAAGGCCAAACTCGTCTGTTTCGCCCGTGGTCTCGCCGTATAGCGCGAAGTCTCTTACCCTGGTCGATGCTCGCCCCTGCATATCTTCGCTCAAGCCCGCGTGGGCCACCACCAGCTTGCCTTCGTCCAGGACGAGGTGACTGACGAGGGCGTCGATGAAGCTGGCCGCACTCTGCCGAAACTCCTCGGTCTCCTCGGCAAGTTGCTCCAAGCTCTGCGCAAGGCCATGCGCGATCCGCACCTCCTTCCCTTTCAGCTTGCGCATCAGCTTGTCGTCATGGTTGCCGGGCACGCAATAGCCCGCGCCGGTCGCGACTGCGCTCATAGCCAGCTTGAGGACTTCAGGCGTATTCGGCCCCCGGTCGACGAAGTCACCGAGGAAGATGAGTTTGCGGTTCTCCGCATGGCTGACTTCATAAAAGGTTTGAGGCCGCCAACGAGCGTCCGGACGCAACGCTATGGATCTCGGATCTGGGATCGCGGAGCTCGGATCGATTTGAGACAGTTCCGGCAGATCCGAGCTCCGCGATCCGAGATCCGCGATCCGATAGCCCAGCTTTTCCAAGAGCTCCTGAAGCTCGTTCCAGCAGCCGTGGATGTCTCCGATGATGTCAAAGGGACCAGAAATGTGCTTGAAGTCTGGCCAAAGCGGAGTGATGTGGACTTGGGCTGTTTCCACTTCTTCCGGCGAGCGGAATACATAGACATGTCGAAAGCCCTCCCGGAAGAGATTTCCTAGAGAACGCCGGAGGTCGCGAGTCTGATTTCGCACCACGTGAGGACCGAATTGGCGGTCAGGCCTTGTCTCGTTTCGCTTATGGCAGATCGCCTCGTCAAAGAGAAAAACAATCGCAACGGCGGGTACGTGGTGTTGCCACGCAAGCTGGAGCATCTCCTTACGGGCACTCTCCTGAACATTGGTGGCGTCGACAACCACCTTTTTGCCGTTCCGCAGACGAACTCGGGCGATGTAGCGCAGCAGATCAAACGCATCCCCGGTCGCCTCCTGCGCATTTTCATCGTCGCTCACGATGCCCCGGCACTGGTCAGAAGAGAGGATCTCGGTGGCCTTGAAATGCCTGCGAGCAAACGTTGACTTGCCACATCCAGACGCCCCAACGAGCAAGACAGGGCTAAGATCCGGAATCTCCACCCGCCCATCGTTCGGCACACTATCGCGGTTCCCGCGCTCGCGTCGCATTGGGTTGTGATTGTGGCACCAGGAGTAGGCATTTCCCAAAAGACCTTCTGCGGACGCTGCCTCGGCACGCGGAATTGGAACCACTGCCATGCTTGCAATCGACGACCGCGTGTGGAGGCTACGCTTCGAAGGACGCCAAAAGCTCTTCCGACTCTGCGAAACTCTGAGAGCCCTCTGTGGCTCTGTGGTTGCCTTCCACCAAGCTCAAAAAACACAGAGGCACAAAGGTCACACAGAGTTTCAGAGAGGTCTGACTGCCACCAAGGAGAAGGTCTGCGGAAGCCTCCGAAGCAAATCCGGATTCATATTCGGCTGGCTATTCCAAAAAGAATCCGGGTGCTCTTCAAGCCTCTTCACCGTCATCCCCGCACCAATGACCGCGTTAACGACGTCGCCCAGCGTCCATTGCCGCTCGTACTTCGTAGCGTGCTCCGCCTTCGGCCTGCCCAAGTCCCCAATATAAGTGTCCGGCCAGCCGGCATCGGCCAACGGTTCCTTGTTGAAGTAGTCGCCGTAATCCGGATCAAGTTCAAAATGATCCGCTTCTAGGCTCCAAAGGTTGGCGACCGGGTGGCCTTCGAAGATGTAGAGCCGCCCACCAGGTTTAAGTAATCGGAAAACAACTCCGGCCCAAGCCTCGATGTCCATAATCCAACAAAGCGCGCCCCTGCCGGTGTAAACGAGGTCGGCCGTGTCGTCCAGATCGTGCGGCGTTTCAAGAACATCTGAATGCACCCACCGTGCCTTCGCACCTAAGGCCTCGCTCTTCTGAGCCGCAACGGCCAGCATCCGCTCGCTAATGTCGACGCCGACGACCTCATGCGCGCCGAGGTTCCAAAGCGAAAGAGTGTCCGTGCCACCCGCGCACTGCAGGTGAATAGCGCGACGACACCAAGATTTCAGATTCTTCAGATAGGCATATTCGGGCGGGCAAAAGTTAGTCCCGCCGCCTCGTAAGAACTCGATCCGCTCCTGCAAATCGTCCTCATAAGCCTGAGCCCCCTCATTCCAACCGGCTCGGTTGGCTTGGTGGATTTCTTCGATGCGCATGGCTGATTATTCTGAAGCGCCAAGAGAGGTCTACCCAGGTCTTAAAGCCGAGATTTACCATCGACGAAGCGCAAACTCATCTCATCGAACAAAGAAAGTATTTGAGGCTGCTCGTAAATCTCGCCCGGCGCCGACACGCGGACGCCATCACCCTTATCGAACACCTTAAGGCTATCTTTGCCATACATGCACCTCCATGCCTTCCTCCGGCGGTCATGAACGATGAGGCGAGTGGCGTTGATCAGGACAAGCAAGTTCCGGTACGCGCGGGGCCATCGGCGATAGGGCTCCCAGAGCCACAGATGGAGAGCCATTTGAATGCGCTCCGGGCTCGCCAAGAGGACAAAGTCGTATAACCATTCCTGAGCCTTCTTCTCCACGAGGTCGCAACTCTCCGGAATCAGGCGTCCATCGCTCCATCCGTCTTGACGGTGGCATGTGAGACGCCGGACGCCGCTAAACCGAAGTCGTAATGGCATTACGGGCTTACAGTGTCGCCAACCGTATTTGGGGTGTCCAACGCGGTCAGCATAGTCGGCAGTCCAGCCAAAACGACCACGTGTCGTTAACGACAATGTCAAACCAGTCGCGCCCGTGGGACACGGACAAGATGATGCTGTCATGCATCATCGATCCCAAATGCCGCGATCCCTCACCAACGTTGATGGATGCCGCTTGGCAGCGCTGGTAATTCGTGGACCGAATGGCCCTGTACTCTTCGGACTCTTCGAAATCCTGACCTTGAAATGCCCGACCTTTGGCGCTGAGAATTGGTCCGAGTTGCGACATGTGTATCGGATTTGAAAGGTCGAGCGGCTTTCCGAAATCAAACATGAGAGAACGTAGCCATTTGGCTTGGCGCGCCATGGGTCGGGTCGACCGGGCCGATTGGAGCGAAAGCAACGGCATATCCATGATCCGCTGCAACACGGTTGGCCCAGGTTTCGAATTCCGTTCGCGTCCATTCGAAGCGATGATCTTTATGCCTGAAGCGTTGCGTTCTGGACGGTAAATTGCCGAAAGGGACGGCCCCTTCGCTCCCGTCACCTGTCACCGGTGTCCCGTCACCAGTCAGCTGCAGCCCTTCAAACAGCACGTTGTATTCGCTGTTGGGAGTCGTAAAAACGACCGTTTTGGGCCGGGCGAACTCAAAGATATTTCTTTCAAGCGCAATAAGCCTTGGCGCGTCAAGATGCTCGATAACCTCGATAAGGGCAGCGGCGTCAAAGCCTTCCAGGCGCCGGTCCCGGTAGACGAGAGAGCCATGGATGAGGCGGACTCGATCTCGGGCGTGCTGGGTTCTCGGGGACCGTCTTGCAGGAGGGTCTTGGGGTATTGGGGTCGCACCGGCCCCCAGGTCGGGGAGGGGCAGGGGGCTAATTGGGTCAAGGTGGAGTTTTGACTCTGCTCGCTCCAACACCGAGAGCGAGACGTCCATGCCGACGATGGTGTCGAACTGCCGTTCTTTCAGCAGCATTTGAATCAGCTTGCCTTCGCCACAGCCCAGGTCCAAGATCGTGCGTGCTCCACTCCCTTTCAAGGCTTCCGTAACAGCCTGCAACCGCTGTTCGTGAAGGGAGATCGGTTTCTCGACCGCTTCTTCCAAACTCGCGTCCTTCTCCTCGCGAGCATCGGGATCAGGATCGTCGTCTGCTACCGTCAACCGCTCCAAAGCCTCCCTCGTAAGCTGCTTCTGGCGGGTCAGATAACGGCGGACGATCTCGTTCTTTTCCGGATGCGTCTCCAGCCAATCCTGCCCCTTATGAAGCAGCTTGTCGATCTCGTCCTTGCCCACCCAATAATGCTTATCGTCGTCGAGCACAGGAATCAGAACGTAGAGGTGCTTGAGCAGATCTTGAAGCCGCGTTGTCTTACGCAGCGTGACGTCAAAGTACGAGCTCTCTCCCCACTCCGGAAAATGCTCGTCCAGCGGAAGCCGTGTCGCTTCCAACAGATAGCCCAGTGGCTCGAACAGCTTCCGGAGAAACGGTTCGCCGCCCCGGCAAGGAAGGACAGGCAGATGGACTTCTAACGGAATGCTGGAGTCGGCCAATTCTTGGCGCTCCTTGCTCCGCCCCGTCATAGCCGTTCCAAACACTCGCCCCAGCGCGACGCTCATGAACGACGAGGCCGCATAGGGACGATCGTTCACATACTGGTCAAACCGGCTTCCACCCCGCACCAGTCCAACCGGGTCGATTTCAAGAATCAAAGCCGCCGTACACCGCTGCTCGGTCGCCTCCGGGTACACCACATGCGCCAACCCAAACCCCAAGTCCAAGCTCTGAGCCCGGGCCGGATTCTTATGGAGCAGGAAACCAAGGTCGGTCGCCGGCTGGTGGGTGGTGGTAAAAGTCAGAAGCATTGTCGATTCAAAGGAGCGCGGGATTCATCCTGCAACCCGGTCCGCAGGGCTTTAGCCTGCATCCGAAAATCTGTGGTCGGAGGATACCGGTGTTCAAGCAGTTCAAAATGTTAAGCCATCAGCGCTTCCCTGCACGTCCATTCCGTGTCAGTCACAAGGTTATAAATGATTGGGTTTCTGTTTTGGATCGCAGCGCAACAAGGGGACGTGGCGAAGGATTTGGAGGCTGCACTTCGTGGGAAGGACTTAACCACCTCCGCAGCCCAGAAAGCCATTGCCGACGTGTGCTCAAAACAAGCACTCACTGTCTATCGACTCAAAAGGACGCTAGGCGACAAACGGGGCATTTCTCTAAGTGCGGACAGCGCCGGGAGCGACGAAAACCGGACTCCCGTCTGGTGGAACTTCTTCATCTGGCCAGACGGCTCGGTCAACCACGTACAGCTTCTCAAGAAGGCAGAACTCTATAAAACGAACGGCTCTTTCACCGAAGGTGACACCTACTGGCGGGGCGATCGAATGGTCGTTGCCGGTTCCCAGGTGAACGGGGGCAACGGCGAGTTAGCGGCTGTTTCCTCCTACTTGTATCGAGGCGGCCGATGGGCCATGGTGCAGCATTTGGAATCCAAACAGGAGGGATTTGCCGCGTTTGCGACCCTGCAGAACTCCATTGACTCCTCCCGCATCCTCGTGACCACACGTGACTACCCCAAGCACTTGGAGCAGCCCCACGTGGGACCCCTGCTGCGCTTTCAAGAAGCATGGACCCTGCAGGGCGGAGCCTACGCGCGCGGCAAGACTGAGTTGGTCTACACGCCGCTCGTGGAGCTAGACGCACTGGCCGGTTTCGTCGCCAACGGTGATCACCAAGCGTTTGATTTGCGCGTGCCGATGTCTTTCCGCGACCGGTTTTGGAAGGCTTTGAAAAGTAGCAGGCGGGCGACGAGCGTGTCCAACGACGCTTACGACACCGCTAACTCGTTCTCATTTGGCGATAACGGCTCCGAGGTCCAGTTCCAAATGCAAAACGGAAAGTGGGTTCCTACCAAATGGCTTGACCACCCGAAACCATGAGGCCAAAGGAGCGCGGGATTCGTCCTGCAACCCGGTCCGCAGGCTTTAGCCTGCTCCCTCCGGCCAAAAACCAGGCGCCGAAACGACAGAGTGAGCAGGCTAAAGCCCTGCGGACCGGGTT
>JANYLD010000056.1 GCA_025363835.1 Armatimonadota bacterium | reverse complement strand
TGGATTACCAGCCGGGGAAACCAAAGATCAGGTTCTGAAACAGATCGACGGCCACACCCTGGGGCAGGGCGAGCTGGTCGCGACCTATAGCCGATAGCCGTGGATCGAGGATCGTGGATCGTGGATCTTGAATCCTGAATCCCGAATCCCGAATCCTGGATCACCCGCACGCAACTTCCGAGAAGCGGCAACACGCTGGTTGCGATGATCCGTTGTTATTTGTGAGCGCCCGGCACTTATGCGGGCGGGTGCCTAGTAATGTATGATTCGTTGAGATTCAGCTCAGAGAGGATTTCTATTGAAAACAACTTCCACTATTCGCTCATTCGCCCTCGGTTTCTTAGCGCTCGCGGCCAGCGGGGTTTTGGTGGGAGGATGTGCGACGGCTTGGAAGTTTCCTCCGGTGCCGGGACCTGCCAACTCCTCCTGGGACGTGGCTCGCGGCAACATCCGGAATAATGGGCGGGGAACCGGGCGCGGGGCCAGTGGAGTTCAGAAGTGGGCGTTCCTGACGGGCGGCCCGATCTCTGGCAGCGCGTCTATTGCCAACGACGGGACGCTCTATGTGGGCTCCGAGGATGGAAAGCTTTACTCGATCGACCCGGCCACGGGGACGATGAAGTGGTCGTTTGTCACGGGCGGCGCGATCAAGATGTCATCCCCCGCCTGCACCTTTGACGGGAACGTGTTCATCGGCTCCCAGGACGGCAGCGTGTATGCGGTGAACGCGACGGGCGCCCAGTTATGGAAATTCCCGACAGGGGCGGCCGTCAATGCCTCGCCGACGATTGGCTTGGATGGGACGGTCTACGTGGGCTCAACCAATAACAATTTCTATGCGATCGATGGAAAGACCGGCCTGGAGAAATGGCACCTGGCGGTGGGTGGCCCGATCAATAGCTCGGCTGCAGTCGACGAGCATGGAAACGTGTATTTCGCTTCGATGGATAGCAAGATCTACGCTTTGAACGGGAAGACGGGCGTGCTGAAGTGGAGCTTTACGGCAGGCGGCGCGGTCAATGGCTCGCCCGCTGTTGGAGACAATGGGGACATCTACTTTGGGGCAGGCGATGACGTGGTCTACGCTCTGACCAGCGGAGGAACGAAGTCGTGGTCGTTTACCACCGGCGGCCCGATTACATCGTCTCCCGCCGTGGCCGGCGACGAGACCGTCTACATCGGCTCGAATGACGGCAACCTCTACTCCTTGGACGGCACCACCGGTCTAAAGCGTTGGCTGTTTGCGATCGGCGGAACAATGACCGTCGGTGGCCCCGCGATCGGCACCGATGGCACCATTTACATGTCCTCCTCTGCCGGTAACCTTTACGCGCTGAGACCGGTCGACGGCACCAAGCTCTGGCAGTTCGCGGTCGGTGGCGGGCAGTACGGGGTGTCGTTGGGCGGTGACGGCGTCGTCTACGTCGGCAGCCAAGACGATCATTTGTATGCGGTGAAGTAGGCGGAGTGGCCTTGGGCTTTGGGCTTTGGGCTTTGGGCTTTGGGCTTTGGGCTCGCGGGCTTGGGCTTTGGGCTCGCGGGCTTGGGCTTTGGGCTCCTGGATTCCGGGTTTAGAACTCCGGGTTCTGAACTCCGAGCTGTTCTAACTTCTGCAGAGCCGAGACTCTTGACAGGGCAGAATTAAGGAATGCGCTTCTCGATGTGGCTCGTCGTTGCCTGCTCCTTGATGGGCTGCGGCCAAGCCGCAAGCGTGCGAGGTTTGGCCCCGGGCCAAGTTGTCCGCCGCCCCGGCCAACCCGCCGTCGTCGGGCTCGGCGCCAACAACCCAGGAATCCTAGCAGCCGCCATAAAAGCCCAAGCTGGCCTCCCGTATTTCGTCAAACGCCTCTTGCACCGGAAGCCGAACGAAGAGTTCGCGATCAAGACCGCCTTCCACACTTCTCAGCCTGGCGGCGAGGAGCACATTTGGGTGAACCGGCTCAGCCACTCCCACTCGTTGTTTAAGGGCGCTTTGGCCAATGAGCCCTTGGACATCCCCGGCGAGAAGCTTGGGAGCCCTGTAGAGGTGAAGGACACGGATGTGGAGGACTGGGTTATTGCGATGGACGGCGGCAAGAGGGTTGAAGGCGAGTTCTCGATGCCCGCAGTGTCTGCAGTTGCTGGAAGGGACGAAAGCGGCAGATTGCAAAGGACGTGACATCCAGGAGCACAAATCGCATCGGTAGCTTCAGTGGATGCCGAGCGAACGGTTCACGGTAAGGCCGGCGAATGCGGATTGTCTAATCCGTCTAAAGCCGCCCGCTGTGAGTGCGGAGCAAGATAACACTGGAGCAAAGCATCGCACTGCGAACGCACGAGGATGTTCAAGCTCTTCTATTAACGGCACCCATTGAGGTTTCGTACAAGGATTGCGTCCGAACGAGTCGGCTCCATTCTAATTGTCGAATGCGTTGTTATAATGCAACTGTGAAGCACTTTGCTTACTTGATTATTCTTTGCTGTTTTTGCCAGTTCGCGGCGGCCCAGTCTGGCGTGTTTGAGGAGCCTTATGCAATCCAGTCAAACGGGGTTTTGCAGGGGATCGCTTGGAAATCGAAGGGTGGGCATCGGGTCATTCTCGACGACAAAGGTAGTCAGGGGCGGCAGAACGTGAGTTTCACGGTGAGCTTTTTTGGCAACGATCCATTCTTTGCCGAGGTGATGAGGAATCATCGGCCGGCAGATTATGTCAGCACTTTTTCTCTGACCAAGCTGGCGTCGGCCCAAGGCGGGGGAGGAAATCTGCCCCAGGTCGGGAGTATGGCGACAGGGGCCAAGACGGGATTTAAGGCATCGCATATCTCCTTCGGAGGTAGCAACTCCAAGTTCAAAGACCCGAAGGGGATCGTTGTTTTTGGGGTGTGCACGGACCTGCAACCGGAGAGCAGTTTGGTAACCCGAGAAATGGTCACAACTGTAAAGCGCCAAAAGCTTTGGATCTCCTCGAATTTTCGGATTACGATCGGCGGTGTGGTCATTGATGACGCGCTCTCGTTTGATCCGATCGAGCTCGACTACGTACCCTACGGCGATCTGGATGGCGACGGAGTCGTGGACATGGCTTTAACGGGCGATTCGTTCACTTTCGAAATAAGCAAGTTCAGTAAGTACGCCTCAACGGTGTTCGAACCGGCGCTCGCCGCGACGAGGTCTGGCTCCCCGAAGGAGTTGCCGGCAAAGATCGAGTACCTCGACGAAGACGGGAACACGATTCTCTCTTTGAGCTTCCCGGTGATCGTGAACGGGGTGGATCCTTCCGACATGTTCTTCGACCCTACCGCGCCGGCGAACAACATCTGGATCTCTACGAAGATCAGGCGGACCATCCCGGTGGATGTCGAGCGGCCGAGTGGCGGGATCTAGCTCTTCCGTTGAGCGCAAATTGCTTAGGGCAGGGGCAGCAGTAAACTCGCAAAGTGGTGGGCGGGCAGGCAGAGTTGGAACGCGTCGAGGTCTTGGACGTTCTGAGCTCGCTATTCAAGAAGAATCTTGTCGCGATCGAAGATACACCGCAGGGTCAGCGGTATCGGTTGCTTGAGACGGTCCGTGAGTATTTCCGCGAGACGCATGGGAACACCGAGGAATCGGCGGAGACTTGCGGGCGGGACCGCGCTTACTACGTCGAGTTGACGCGATCGATTGAGCCGAGGTTGGTGGGGGGCGAGGCTCCTGCGTGCATGGATCTCTTGGAGATCGAGCACGATAATGTTCGTGCGGCGTTCGAGACTGGCCTAACCGAAGATCCTCGGGACTCGTTGCGGATTGTGAACCATGTTGCTCGGTTCTGAGCGATTCGTGGTTACTGGATCGAAGGTATCGACCGAGTGAACCGCGCGCTTGCCGCTTTGCAATCGCTGCCGGATTCTCCCGATCATGCAGGTGCTCTGGTGTGCGCGGGTCGGCTGCTCATGTTGAGTGGCAGTTATGATGCGGCGGAGCGGGCGGCGGTCAAAGGGTTGGCGATTTATGAATCTCACGGTGATCTAGCTGCGGTTGCGCGCTCCCGACTGTTGGCGGGGACCATTGCTTCGAACCAGGGCGACTTCGAGCGGTCAATGCGTGAGCTTGAGGCGAGCAGAGAGTTCTACCAAAAGCTTGGTATGCGCGACCAGCTACCCCTTGTGGGCAACATCGTCCGGCTATGGCTGATCTCGACCTTTAGACGAACATTCCGTACCCCTCCTGTGTTCAAACTAACTATCCCCATTCAACACTACTTGGCGATTGCAGGTCGGCCGGCAAATCCTCGCCAAAAATAGTATGGTGGTATAGTGCGCCAAAGGAAGGATAATGGTACGTAAATACACTGTAGCTATATTGGCGACTGCTACGATCGCCCTCACCGCGCACGCTCATGCGCAAACTGATCGCCAAGTAGGGCACTGGAAGGGCATTCGCGCCAAGGCAGTAGCGAAATTAAGAAAGGTCCTTTCACTATCGGATGCTGCTTTAAGTAAGTTTTCAATCCCCGAGATTCGACAGCAAATTCTTGAAACGAAGTATCCGAGCCTGCAGACGCTTAGAGACAAGTTTAGACGCCTAAGTGAAATGGACGAAACCGGAGTCGTGCAATCGGACGCCTTAACGGAGGCTCTGAGGGGCTTGCAGCTGCTCCGAAATGCGGCCCCACCTGTCACAGCTGGACTCCGCACGGGAAACATCAAAAACCTTCAAGATCTCTTGCCTGCAACGGCAGGTTTGGAAAGGGCACACTGGGTTTTTTTGGGGCCCACAAATATTGGAGGACGTACTAGATCGATATGTCCTCAGCCGGGAATCGGTCATCGGCTTTACATAGGCAGCGTTAGCGGCGGCGTATGGCGGTCTGATAATGGAAGTCCCTTTCAAGCGGTCGATGACAAGATGGCTAGTCTCGCGGTTTCATGCCTAGCCTCGAATCCGGCACACCCGACTGTAATTTACGTTGGAACGGGGGAGGGATATTCAACCTTGGCGCCAGGAGAAGGCGTTGAGCCTATCAGGGGCGATGGCATCTTTATGACAAAGGATGAAACTTCATGGCAACGCCTTACCCCCCCGGCAAAGGAATTCGAATACGTTAACCGCATTGCTGTGCCGAGCGCAGGAAGCTACATTCTCGTTGCTGCGAGATCGGACGAGCCCGGATTTACATCTGGAATCTACCGAATATCGACAGCCAACCCAATAACTTGGTCGCGAACACAAGAGTGCGCGGCCAGCCAAGTTTGCATTGATCCAACGGACAACCAACTGGCTATCGCGGCCTCTAGAAGCGGAAACTCATTTTGGAGCAATGATGGCGGCAAGACTTGGACCGCAAGCACTCATAGCGAATCATGGGGCGGCCGCGTAGAGCTCACGTACGCCGCTGCAAACCATTCGATCGTCTACGCATCGGTCGACCGGCTCGGCGGTCAAATCTGGCGATCTGAGGACGGAGGAAAGTCGTTCGGGCAAATGACCCCGAATCCAGAGCCCGGGGCTGCAGCCAGCTACCTTGGCGAGCAAGGTTGGTACTCAAACACGATTTGGGCCGGAGACCCGTCCGATTCGAACTTAGTCATTGTAGGCGGGCTTGATTTATGGAGGTCAATGGACGGCGGGAAGACGCTAAATCAGATCAGTTTTTGGCGGACTTTGAAGTCCGCACACGCGGATCAACACGTCATCGTAAGCGATCCATCGTACGGCCCTGGGTCGCGCACGGTCTACTTCGGCAACGACGGGGGAATCTGGCGCGCTGATGACGTGACGACAGTAGGTTCCGACCCTGATCACGGGGACGGTTGGACCAAGTTGACGCGCAACTACGGAGCGACACAATTTTATGCAGCAGCAGTCGATTCCAGGACTGGCCGCATTATGGGAGGAGCGCAAGACAACGGAACGGTCCAGTATGGAGTAGCCCAAGGCCCCGACAATTGGAAAACCGTCCTTGGCGGAGACGGTGGTTTCTGTGCAATTGACGGCGAGTCGCCCGGATATTCGTTTGGAGAGTACATTTGCCTCGACGTTTTTCGCGGTGACAAGAATGGGGACTCTGCGCAGGACGCCAGCGGCGAGTTTTGGAACAGCAGAGATCAAGCTTTTGAATGGAAATCTGGCGCTTACACGATTCAGGATGCAAAGAACCAAGTTGCTAATTTCATAGCGCCGCTCGTTCTCGATCCAAACGACCATTCTCGACTTTGGGCCGGAGGATTATCTCTCTGGCTTACGCGGGACGCCGGGGCCCCCATCGACGATACCCGCGGGCCGAGTTGGTCCATAGTTAAGGCGTCCACCTCTTCCCCTATCAGCGCGATCGCAGTTAAAAGCGGTGATTCAAATACCATTTGGATTGGGCACAACGATGGAAGTCTATACGTCGGCACCCATGTCTTAGGCCCGGCGACCTCTCGAACTTGGAATAGGGTCGGAGAAGGCGTGCTGCCTGCGCGCTTCTGCACTAGGATCTTTATGGATCGGGTCAATCCGAACATTGTCTACGTAACGTTTGGAGGGTTCAAGCCTGACAACTTGTATGTCACTCGGGATGGCGGTGCCACATGGAAGAACTTAGCCGGCTTGCCACCTGCGCCAATTCGCGTTATAACCTCGCACCCGAACAGATCAAACTATTTGTATGTCGGAACCGAAGTCGGCCTATTCGCGAGTGAGGACAGTGGCGTAACTTGGTCGCCCGTTAATGAGGGCCCTACAAATTGCGCCGTGGACGACTTGGTTTGGCAAGGAAGCAGCTTAATTGCAGCGACTTTCGGACGCGGCATGTTCAAGGCAGATTTGTCCGCGGCGAATTCGGGCTTGCCGTAGTGCCGCAGCCGCGACGAGACATTCGAGACCGATTTATGTTCGCCAGTGCTCGCCCATGGCATGGAGAGACCGCAGCTAAATGTGATTCCGTAGCCTGTTGGAACCGCCATAGCCTCTCAGGTGCAAAGGTATCATGTATAATAGTACCCATAGGAAAAGAAACCTATGGGAGAACAGAATGGAGACTTTAAGTGGAGTAGTGCAGTACGGCAACCAAGCCGTGTTTGCGCAAGTAGCTGGAATGACTGACGTGCTCCTGGCCATACCGGATGGTACCGGCCACATCGGACAGTGGGTTACCGCAGCTTTCGATCGTTATGTCCAAGCGGGTGTCCCTGAGGGGGACGACACTCAAGTGCAAGGTCAGCATGGAGCCATTAATGGCAAGCCCGTCTTCGCGATCAGCAATATTTTGCAGCCCCCGATCTGAGAAATTTAGGAGAACAAATGAAGATCATAAAATACGCGACATTATGCGCGGCTCTCGCATGCGTTGGAGTTGCCTTCGGGGATGGAAAGCAACAAAAGGCCAAGGACTTCACGGAGAAGAATGGAATTCACGTCGGAGATATCAAACAATTCGATGACAGAATGCTCCTTGATCGATTTAACCGTTTTGCGTCATCAATTGCGGCTACGGGAGTGTTCTTTGATCAATCAAAGATCGCAACGGCGATCGGTGTTGTTCAAGGTGCCTCAGCTAGTCTTGCGAGCTCCCAGCTTGGCTTGAACATTCAACTGCCAACCACTTCCTTTAACAATACGAGCACCGTTACCGGGAATTCTGGAACAACTGGCGCGACCACCCAAACGGGTACGACAAGTAACGGAGCATCGTCCAACGGATCTACGTCGGGAACAACGACGACGGGCACGCCTACGGCGGGGACAACAACCACGACCACCACGACAACGACATCAACCGGAGCCAACACTTCGGGAACGTCAACTTCGACTGGCACGACTTCAGCCACGACCGATCAAACATCGAGCACGCATACCACCTCTCAGGCCGCGCCGACAGCGCCGGGCAATTTGAGCACGTCGCCAGTGGACACGGGTTTGAAGCCGCTGGCTGCAACCGGCATTGGCTCGCTTGACACCCTTGGCGAGCAAACGATGCTGACCTACGAACTGCTGAATCTCAGCTTTCTTCTAGATCGCTCGATCACGGATCGCGTATATTGGGATAAGTCGCAGGTTACAGGTTCCGCGCCTCGACTCAACACTGTGTTGGGGCTAAGTGTGTCGGTTCAATCGAAATACCGCGATGCGATTGCAGACGTGATAGTCGACATTAAGCCAGATGAGCCCGGAGCGAAGACGGCAGACAATGGCAAATCGGACAGTGAACTGGTCGACATCACCCGCCCGAGCATCGTTGCGATGATCCCGCAGCAACGCACATACAACGTCGCCAGCTTTGCGAATCGTACATCAGGCTTCAGCCTGTCGACAGTGTTTCAGTTCGTTGGCTTGGGCGCTGCAAATCAGAACACAAACGCAACCCAATATATAGCCCGCGATTCTGACACGGTGGCTTTGGAGCATGATCCCGATCCGGATGCCAAGGACGACCTGTGCTTTGGATGGCAATTCCGCCCAGTGCTAAATAAGGTGACTGCTGAAACAACTGATCGGCAGGTATTTGCTGCGGTTTCGCTTCCTGCCGCCGACTTGTCCACCGATCGCAAGCCTACGTTCCACGGCACCGTGTCGGTTCGAACTAGGTGGCTATATTACAATCGGCGAACAGGAGTCGTCGGCGGCATAATTCCAGGAAGCGATTCTCCAGTATCCAGTCAGCGACTCGACGTTTACAGCTCAGCAAATAGAGAGGACGCGCTTTCGCCAATCCTCCGAGATATCAATCTCACCGACGCGGGGAGTGGAAACTTTCTGGTCTCTGTGGCAGGAGACAACTTCTTTCCGGGAACGGCCGTTTCACTCGGCACTGGTGCTGGAGCGGACGCTACCTATGCAGTATCAAGCCAAAGACGCCTGAGGTTTGTTGCAGCAGCTTCGCGACTAGTGCTTCACGACCCTGAAATTGTCGGTCCCTATGGCGTCGGAGCATATGTAAGGAGACCTAACCTTCCGTGGCGCTTAAACGTGGACGAGACCAAATCCGAGGTCACGCCCGTCGACGACGTCAATTCTCACGTGAAGATCGTTCTTAGCAAAGAGAAGGTAAAGGTAAAGGCGAGCGACCCTGATCTTCCTCCGGAGCAGAAGCCCATTCACGCCTATCTCGGCGAGGGCCCCATCAAGATCCTTCTTGACAACCCCCCTTCAATAGGTCAGTCGACGACCGAACAGGAGCTTTCGCAGGCCAACCTAGATTCGCGCCTTGCTCCCTACTTTGTGGTGGCCATCGGTGACAAGGTTTACGGGCCAAGCAACGCTCCGGTGATCGCGTCGCAGTATCGACCAACCCCAACAACCGTGGATCCGAATTTGTTGCAGATCGATTTCGACGTTCCGACGGCAACACTGACCGAATATAAGCGATTCACCATACGCCCACTCTTGGGCAACGAGGACAAGGGGGACGTGTATACGCCTCGCAACTTGTCTGCCTTCACGATATCGGGTGTCAAGTACTTGCAGTATTCCGACGACGGTGCAATCATTGCCTTCCAGGGCACGAATCTCGTATCGGACGCAGGAATTCCGGTATCGATTCGGGTCAACGATAAGACCTTTACCCCTGCGAAGGACCCGCTGCACCCCGGAGATACTGAATTCCAGAGTGAGGAGCCTAATGTAATCGTGATCAAATTGAAGCGCGATGACGCGAATAAGGCTCTATTCGCTTTGATCGACAGAAAGGGCGCATCTCCAGTGCTTGTTTCGCTGGATGACGCGAAGCCTAAAGGGCAGAAGCCAGCTAACGTTTCCATGGCCAATGTAACGCTTAACAAGGAAGTGGATGAGCCCGTCACAGGTGATAATCTCGATGCTATCAAGTCTGCATCTTGGAACAAGGTCGATCTGGGTTGGAGCGTTGACACAGACAAGGATGGCAAGAAGGTCTATTCGATCAAGCTACGAGGCGACGTGGTCAAGACGGGAGGTCAGAAGATGATTGACTTTTTGTTGTACGACGGTTCAACGAAGTCGGTACCGCTTCAGGTGTCAGCTTCATAGAATAGTCCCGCTGGGCTTTCTCAAAGCCTGCCATCGGGTGTAAATGGCATCGCAAACGGCTCTCGAACCCGAAGTTGAGGGCCGTTTGCATATTCGATTCCGACCATTTCAAGCTCAATCTGAGATGGGGGGATAAGCGTGAGAACGCGTGCGGTGTGGCAACTGGCTCAGGTGCGGCTTGGGCAGGGAGTGTTTCGGGTTTTGGTGACGGAGGCTTATGAGCGGCGGTGTTCGATCACGGGAGAGCGGACGTTGCCGGTGTTGCAGGCTTCGCACATCAAGCCGTTTTCTCAGGAGGGCGAGCATCGGGTTAGTAATGGGTTGCTGCTGCGGGCGGACCTGCACATCTTGTTCGACCAGGGATTGGTGACGGTGACGCCGGAGCATGAGGTCTTGGTGAGTGATGCGATCAAAGAGAGGTTTGAGAACGGGCGGGATTATTACGCGCTACGTGGCCAGAAACTGAAAGTCGTTCCGACCACACGTCGTGATCAGCCAAATCCGGAGTTGTTGAGGTGGCACAACGAGGCCCTATTTGTTGCTTGACCACAGACCGTCGGTGCTTTCCGCCTTACTGGACACGGGCTCTAGCGAGGAAAGCGCTGCAACAGGGCGTCAAGGACGCTCTAATATCCCGCTCGGGTGACGATTCGGACGAAAGGCACCATCAAGGCGTCGTCAAAAGCAAAGTAGCCGTGCCCTCGTGCCTTTATTAGCTTTCCCTTGTCGTCCGTTGTAAGCCTGATTAGTTGCGTGCTTAAGCGTGGGCTGACCACTGACACACCCAGCTCCGTAAGCTTATTCTGGAGCATCTCAAGGGTGAACTCCCGGGGGCACTGGGCGGCTGCAAAAAGGAGGAGATCTACGCTGGGTTTGGTCAGAGACGAGGATCTGACTGCTCGTAAGTATTGGGAACGGAGTGACTCGTCCGAGTCCTTTGCGGCTCCAGCGATGCCTAGTTGGAGGTCGCGATCTGAAACTCGAGTACCGTCTCTCAGAATGGCCGATTCGCAACATTTCGAACCCAGGAGATGCGCGTAATAGGGGTAACCGTCCGCAAGATTGACGATGGAGCGGAGGGCGTCATCCTCGAATGTTAGGCCCGTGGCCCTTGCTCGGTCAACTAGAAGTGTGCGAATCTCACTTGCGTCCATCTTATTGAGCTTTATCTGTTTTAGGCAGCGCGGAATCGATTGGTGAGCGCCGACCAGGTCCGTTGCCGTGTCAGAGATTCCTGTTAGGAGAATAGTGACGTTGTCGCAGTCGTCGCTGCAGTGCTTGATCAGGTCAGCAAACAGGTGCTTTTCCGCCAGGGTCTCGATCTTATCAAACTCATCGATGATTATCAGGCACTTGCGAGATTGGAGGATCTCGGCTGCTCTGGCGGGGGTGATCTCGACCTTTTCCCTCGTCCTTGTTACCCCTGACTCAGTTCTGCGTTTGGCTCCTGATTTAAGGGCGAGCAAGTTTCCTTCGACATCGAGTTCCGTCTCGACGCTTTGACTTGTCTCCTGCCGATCTAAGCTGAAGTCCAGACGCTCCAGAATCCGTTCGAAAACGGATTGAAACGTGCTCACTTTGTCACAGGCCACCCGTATTAGTTTCAGCGAGGGATTCGTGACAGTTACGAGTGCGCCGCATACGTTGGCTAGAGAGCTCTTTCCGATACTACGATCTCCATAGATCAGAGCGTGCTGGCCGGCCTCGGCAACCGTGCCTAGCACAGAGTGGATTTCTTCCTGTCTGCCAACGAACTGTTCGGCTGCACGTATCGGTCTGGAGGGCGTGAAATGCTGCTTCAGTTTCGTGAGCCTTGCGCTGCGCTCGGAAATCTCCATTACCTATCCCTTGCCTCGTGAGCCTCTAATTTCAGAGCCATCTTGAAGCGTGACGGCAACATCGACGGTCGGCGTTAGGCCCACCTCGAGGATCGCTGCAAGATCATCTTTCGGGTTTCGCACCTATTGACTATACATGCCTAAAGCGGTGGGATTGCCTGAGAATGAGCCTGCCGTTGGCAAATCATCAGTAGCCATGTATTGGCGCTTGGGATGCAGGCGCCCCAGGATTTTCGCACGGTACCGGTGGAAAGACTACGATCTCTCCGTCCGCGGTATAGATGGCCTCGCGGCATCGGCGAGCGAAGTCAAGGTCCTTCGACTCCGAGACGTAGCGTGCTGCGAAGAATAGATCGGGAGTGCTGACTAAGCACGCCCGGCCTTTGGCACTAATTCGGCATTTTTCTGTAAAGAAGTCGCCACGGTCTTTCAACTCCGTCAGTCGGTAGGCGTTGCCGAATAGCACGCCTTTAGCTGGGACGGTCACTTCGTCGCGGGCGAAGTCATCCTGAATGTTTCTCAGGAGCTGGCTCAGCTTTTCGACGTTCACAGCTTTGGCGACCTTGCCTTCAGCCTCACCTAAAAAGCGGTGACCATCAGCTTCGAATACTGCGTCAAACTCTAGCAATCCATCGTCATGGCCGTCGGCGGAAAAGCCAATTATTCGGAGAGCCCGAAGGATGGCCGATTCAAGAGGTTTGCCGGTTTCGAACAGCAGCCTCCTCAGCAATGCCGCTTCGTCGCGATCTTTCACGGCTGTCTGCTTGGCCCGAAGCATGGTTTGGATTTCGGCGTCGATGGCGGCCAAATCTTGCATCGCCTTCCTCTCCGCCTCGAGTCGAAGCGCGGGAGCCCATGACCATTCCGGAGGCGGAGTCACGCGAGCTTTAGCGCTTAGCGCCTTGGCCAATTCGACGAAGTGGCCAAGCAGCTCCTGGCCGACTGCTTCTGACTTCTTATTCCATTTCCAATTATCGGATTTATCGAACGATCCGAGGGCTTCATGATCGATCGCGGGCAAAGGGAGTAAGAGTACCGAGCCGGGGTTGGCTATCAGTCCGCCAACTATTCTTTCTCCTGCCTTTGTTGTTAGCATCGGCTCGACCCGTGCGCCACTAAGATATAGTTCGTATTCGCCACCGAATCGGGACCAGTAGGGTTTTAGGATGGTTCCGTCGCTGGTAGTCACGACCTCACTACCACTAGCTGCTATGACGTTGCCAATTGGGAAGGGGATCGCGTCGAAGCTTGAGATTAGATCGACGTGGAGGGTTTTTCGCGCATTTCTTCCCGTGCCGGAAAATGTCACTTGGCCTGTGTCGTAGTATAAGTCCCAATACCCGCTGAGAAAGATTACGATCGTTTTGCCGGCCTTGCAGGCCGCCGATAGCTCCCTTTTCCAATGGTTCGTCGCCTTTAGCAGCATTTGTGAGGCCGATGCCCCGAGGCGCCTCTTGCCTTGGTAGTCGTCGAGAGTCGACGTCATGTTGTCGTGTCGGATTACCGGGCTGAGATCCGGTACAAAGAAGATGAGGTCGGCGTCCAACAACGAGCGATCTGACGTATAGTCGGCGTAGGGTACGCAGTTCCCGGGCCAATCAAATCCAACGGAAATAAGATTCATGCTGGGCCTAGCTGCACCCGCTTGTTTCGCCGCAGCTTTCACATTTGAGGCAGACGCCGTTTCGGACTAGGGTGAAGGCGCCGCAGTTGGAGCATGGATCTCCTTCGTAGCCCTTGAGGCGCGCGATTCTGACCTTTTCGGCGACGCTTACCTGCTGAATCACAGCTGTGGTGGTTGGGCGCGCTGTTGGCTGTTGGCTGTTGGCTGTTGGCTGTCGGGATGGGGATGTGGAGCGGGGTGCTGTTGTTTGTTGTTGTTCTAGGTTCCAGGCGGGGGAGCCTACATTTTTGGCTCCTTCGAACAGAGTTGCTTGCTGATCGGGGGTCTGCGCGGCTACTGGCGCCCTTGGGTCCGTACTCGAGAAGCCTCGGGAGCCGTGTTCGATGTGGGCTACTCCGGGGAGGTAGGGGGAGTCGGATTGGACTTCTTCTTCTTCGTTGTATTCGACATCTTCCTGGCCGGGGTTGCCGACTGTGTCGCCTCGGAGGTCTTCAGGTTTGACTTGGACTAGGTCGTAGCGGCCGAGGTAGGACATGGCTAGTTCTCGGAAAATGTAGTCGATGACGCTGGTGGACATCTTGATGTTGTCGTGGCCTTGGACCGAGCCGTTTGGCTCGAACCGGGTGAAGACGAAGGCTTCCACGAACTCCTCGAGGGGGACGCCGTATTGGAGGCCGAGGGAGATGGCGATGGCGAAGCAGTTCATCAGGGACCGGAAGGCGGCGCCTTCTCGGTGCATGTCGATGAAGATCTCGCCGAGGGAGCCGTCTTCGAACTCGCCGGTGCGGACGTAGACTTTGTGGCCGCCGATTCTGGCTTTCTGGGTGTAGCCTCGGCGGCGGCCGGGCATGGTGTGGCGCTTTGACAGATATCGATACATCATCCTTACGGCTGTTGTTTCGATCTCTGTGTGTTGGCTGTGGGCTGTGGGCTGTGGGCTGTCCGGATCGGCGTTGGGGCGTTGCGGCGTTGCGGCGTTAGGGCTGGAAGAGAGGAGGGCTTCGGCGCTGGGCGTTGCGGTGTCTAGGGTTGCTTCTAGAATGGCGGCGGCTGAATCGTCGGCTGACGCATTCAGAGGCTGCGACAGCTTAGAGCCGTCTCGGTAGAGGGCGTTGGCTTTTAGGCCCAGGGTCCAGGAGAGCCAGTAGGCGTCGGCTACGTTATCGACCGTCGCATGGCCGGGGAGGTTTATGGTTTTGCTTATGGCGCCGCTGAGGAATGGTTGGGCGGCGGCCATCATTCGGATGTGGCCCTCGGCGCTGATGTAGCGGCGGCCTTTTTTGCCGCACTTGTTGGCGCAGTCGAAGACGGGGAGGTCTTCGTCTCGGAGGTGAGGGGCGCCCTCGATGGTCATGGTGCCGCAGACGTGCTCGTTGGCGGCGTCGATTTGGTCTTTGGAGAAGCCGAGTTCGGCCAGCATGTCGAACGACCAGTCGTTGAGTTGGTCTTCGGTGAAGCCCAATATCTCCTTACAGAACTGGTCTCCGAGGACGAACTTGTTGAAGACAAATTTGAGCTCGAACGCGCCTTCGAGGGCGCCCTCGATGCGGTCGATGGCGTCTTGGGGGAAGCCTTTGAGGCGGAGGATCTCGTGGTTGACGCCGGGGGCGTCTCGGAGGGTTTTGCGGCCGAGGCAGTAGGCGATCATGTCGTCGATCTGATCGTCGTTGTAGCCGAGCTTTCTGAGGGCGGGGGGCAGGGATTGGTTGATGATCTTGAAGTAGCCGCCGCCGGCCAGCTTCTTGAACTTGACGAGGGCGAAGTCCGGCTCGATGCCGGTGGTGTCGCAATCCATGATGAGGCCGATGGTGCCGGTGGGGGCGAGGACGGTGACCTGGGCGTTGCGGTAGCCGTGCTCGTTCCCGAGGTCGACGGCTTTATCCCAGGCTTCCCGGGCGGCTCTGAGGAGATCGATGGGGCACTCGTCGGGGTCGATTCCGACCGGCAACACCGTCAGGCCTTCATAGTCGGCGGGCCCTGAACTGTAGGCGGCCCGACGGTGGTTGCGGATGACTCGGAGCATGTTGTCTTTGTTGCGCTCGTAGCCGGGGAAGGGGCCTTGCTCTTTGGCCATTTCCGCGCTGTCGGCGTAGCTTTCTCCGCCGAGGATGGCAGTGAGGGCGCCGGCGATGGCGAAGCCTTGGGGGCTGTTGTAGGGGATGCCCATCTGCATGAGGAGGGCGCCCAGGTTGGCGTAGCCGAGGCCGAGGGTGCGGAACTCATAGCTGAGGCGGGCGATGTCTTTGCTGGGGAACTGGGCCATGAGGACCGAGATCTCCAGGACGACGGTCCAGAGCTTGATGGCGTGCTTGTAGCCCTCGACATCGAACTGGCCGGTCTCCGGGTTGTGGAACTTGACGAGGTTGATGCTGGCGAGGTTGCAGGCGGTGTCGTCGAGGAACATGTACTCGCTGCAGTTGTGGACAACGAGGCCGTTGGCCACGAAGTGGTTGGTCTCCGGCTCGGTGAGGTCATAGACATCCTCTTCTCCGCACGGGGTGATGCTGGCGACGGCGTCGAAGAAGACTTCTTGATAGGCGGAGACTCTGCGGTTGAGGTCGGCAAGCTGGTCGGCTTTGCGGCTCTCGGCGAGGAATCCGATTTCCTGCTCGAAAACGACTCGAGAGGATCGGCTGATCCTGAGCGAGTGCATCTGCTGCACTTCGCACTCTTTGAGTCCGCCTTTGCCGTCTGGCAGCATGGCAGTGGTGTTGGCAAGGGGGCGCCTGTTCTGGTAGAGCTTGGCTTTGATGCCGAAGCCGAGGAGCAGGAGCTGGACTTGCTGGAGGAGGTTGAGGCTGCTGCTGTCGAGGGCAACGTACTGCGACTTGTCCCCATAGTTCGCAACGGTGCCATCCGTGGTGAAGAGGGCCCTTAGGATGGCAGCTTGCGCGTCCTTGTCCAGCTCGAAGACTTTGTCGGTGAGCGACTTGGCAGCTTCGCCGGCGTCGAGGATTGCGAACTGGCGCAGGGCTTCCAAAACCGGCTTTACCGAGGTCCCAACGCGAAGGCTGGTTGGTGTTGTTTGGGTAGTGGTGGGTCTCGTAGACCGACCATCCACGGCTAGCTCATCTTTGATGACTTCCAGGTTTGTGCGAAGCCGCTCAGCGAGGCTGGCCTCTTCGTGAGAGAGCGTTAGGAAGAGGAATTCTTGGTCGCGCCCGTTGGTGATGCAGCCGTCGCCGAGGGCGCCGCCGATGAGTTCTGCCAGCGGGGTGCTGATCGATTCCGTGCCAAAGCCGGGACGCTCCAAGACGACCATGTCGTCGAGGGTGAGGTCGGCCACTGCGACATCGCCTCGGTTGGCGGTCATGACGCGGTGGTCTGAGGTCAGCTTCAGGGAGTAACCGGAGGTCGTGTTGAGCTGGAAGATAGGCTTGTGGCCGGTTTTCCAAACCTTGGTGGCCTTGCTCTTTCGGCCTTGACCATTGATAATTTCGACTTGCTCGCCAACGAGGTCCTTGATGCGGCGGTAACCCTTTGCGGTGGAGACGAGGGTGTCGCCGGTAACGCAAGGATTGCTCGCATTAATTCTGCCATCAGCCGGACAGGTGTGCCACTCGTTGATGGTGCTGTCGTATTGGATGCCGGGGTCGGCGCAGTTCCAGGCGGCATTGCAGATGTCGTCCCAGAGCTCTCGGGCTTTTAGGGTTTTGGCGGGTTTGCGGGAGATGCGGTGGGTGAGGTTCCAGTCTTCGTCCTTCTCGACGGCCTTGAAGAATTCGTTAGGAATCCTAACGGAGTTGTTGGAGTTCTGGCCGCTAACGGTGTTGTAGGCCTCGGACTCGTAGCCGGTGTCGTAGACGGGGAAGTCGATGGCGGTGAAGCCTTGCTCGGCGAGTTGGATGACTCGCTGGATGTAGTTGAGGGGGATGTTGGAGGCTTTGGCTTCGGCGATGGCGTATTTGAGGGCGGGGTTGGTTCTTGGGTTGCAGTTGGGGCTGAGTGCTGAGGGCTGAGGGCTGAGTTCGGAAGGGAGGGCGTTGGGGCGTTGCGGCGTTGCGGCGTTGGGGTCGGCAGG
>JANYLD010000060.1 GCA_025363835.1 Armatimonadota bacterium | reverse complement strand
GACAGTGAGCACAGCGCCGTCTTCCAATGCCTTCAGGGCTACAGCGCAGAGCAGGTCGAAATCATCTACCTCACCGCCTCCGGCGGACCGTTCAGAGGCAAGAAGCGAGACGACCTAAAGCAAGTCACCAAAGAACAAGCCCTCAATCACCCAACTTGGACTATGGGGGGCAAAATCACGGTCGACTCCGCGACCCTCATGAACAAGGGTTTGGAAGCAATAGAAGCCAAATGGCTGTTTAACATAGAAGTGGACCAAGTCGAAGTCGTCGTCCATCCCCAATCCATCATCCACTCCATGGTCAAGTTCAAAGACGGCAGCGTCCTTGGACAAATGGGCTGGCCGGACATGCGACTGCCCATCGCTTACGCCCTGCTTTATCCGGATAGAGTGCCCAATCAACTTCCGCCATGGAACCCTCTCGAGTCCCCCAGCCTTACCTTTGAACAGGTGGATCACGAGACCTTTCCCAGCATCAATCTCGCCAAGCAAGCCGCCCGCATCGGCGGTACCATGCCGTGTGCGATGAACGCCGCCAACGAAGAAGCGGCGAACGCATTTCTCAGAGGCGAAGTCAAGTTTTTGCAGATTCCTGAGCTCGTGGACCAAGCCATGCAATCCCACCAAGCCACAGCCGCTACCCTCGAAGCGGTCCTAGAGACGGACGCTCAGACCCGACAATTCATACGTAAAGTAGTAGGGACCCCCCAACCAACCCCATGATCCAGTCGTTCCTCCATGCTTTCACCCCGCAAGGCGTTCTCGTCTTTCTTCTGATCATCACGGTTTTGGTGGCTGCTCACGAGTACGGGCATTACCTGTTCGCAAAGATCTTCGGGATGGGTGTCGAGGAATTCGCGATCGGCTTTGGCCGCAATCCGCTCTGGACCTACCGCCGCAAGAGCTACCGGCTTTGGATTTCCCGAGATCAGATCGTAGAGCCTTATTCCGAAAGCTCCGCCAGCGGTATGCCAGGCGAGACGACGCGTCGAACGATAACCCCGGTGGTAATTGAGACGCCAGAGGGCAGATACATCGAAGAGACCACCGACTTCACCATCCGCCCTTGGCCACTTGGCGGCTTTGTCCGGATAAAGGGAATGATGCCGGAAAGCGACGGCAGCGAAGTCCGCATTCCAGGCGGCTTCTATAGCAAAGATCCTTGGAAGCGCTTTGTCGTCCTCCTCGCGGGCCCGGTCTTCAGCGTCCTCGCCGGCGTGATCATGTTGATAGGTTTGTATTCCACCGCTGGGACGCTCAAGAACAATCTGGACCCCGTCTTGGGTTTCATCCAAAAGGATTCCCCCGCTTCGGCTGCCGGACTCAAGGTTGGCGACCGCATCGTGTCGATTAACGGCGACCCGATCTCGTCCTTCTACCAAATGATCGGGCATGTGCAGAATGCGGCCGGGCAGAAGCTAAC
The DNA here is from genome assembly GCA_025363835.1 of Armatimonadota bacterium. GTDB lineage: Bacteria > Armatimonadota > Fimbriimonadia > Fimbriimonadales > Fimbriimonadaceae > JANYLD01. Next base: position 1,480 of record JANYLD010000060.1, on the reverse strand, counting down.
CTTCCTATACATCCGAGATGGAAAACAGCTCAGCACGGTTGTCATTCCGCAAGCGATTTCTCAGCTTTCCCCAGTGCGTGACAAGAACCTAGACTTCACAAATGAATTCAGCAATCAGGCAAAGGTTGGAATCGGCCCGCAGCAGCACATGGCCCGCCTTTCCATAGGCGCCGCTATCGCAGAATCCATGCAGACGCCGGGGCGAGCAGTGAGCATGATTGTCGGCCTCTTCAAGCAGCCTAAAATGCTGAAAAACGCGGTTGGCGGTCCGCTTACGATGCTTGAAGCAACGAGCGATGCGGCCAGCGGAGGCATCGGGGATATCATCGGCACCGCCGCGCTCCTCAGCATTTCAGTGGGAATCTTCAATCTACTTCCAGTCCCGCCGCTTGATGGCGGCCAAATGGCTATCGCCCTCGCAGAGATGTTCCGCCGCGGCCGCCGGCTCAGCATGCGCGTGCAAAACACTGTCGCCGCTGCCGGAATGGCTCTCGTCCTGACCCTCGTGGTCGTCGTCCTGTTCATCGACTTCCAGCGAATTGGAGGAGAGAAAGACCAAATGTTCAAACCAACTCCCCCGCAGACGGCGCAAGCCAAGTAGATTGCTCGATTGAAGCCGGTTTTGGTTCAGGACTTAGAGCGCGGGTGAGAAAGCCCTTCCCGGCGTTGTGCTCGTTGTGCTCGTTGTGCCGTTTGTGGTTGCATTTGGAAGGAAGAGCCTCTCGAACTGGCAACTAAGGCCAATCAAGCAACCGGCAACCAAGCAACCCAGGCGGTATTCTCCCACCGATGCTAAAAGTGGGCGTCCTCGGCGCCGGGGGAATGGGGAATGTACATGCGCGCCAGTACCGGAAGATGCCAGATGTCGATCTCGTCTTCTTCGATCCCGATGCCGAAAGGTCCACCACCTACATCCAACGCTGGGACGCCAAGCCGCTCACATCCGCCGAAGAACTGATCTCCCAAGCCGACATCGTCGACATATGCCTCCCAACTGACCTCCATCTAGACCTGGGCCTGAAAGCGATAGCAGCTGGCAAAGCAGTGGTCATCGAGAAACCCCTCTCCAGAACCTTCGAGGAGGGCCTCAAACTTGTTCAAGCCGCCGACAAAGCCGGCGTCGCCCTCATGCCCGCCCAAGTCGTCCGCTTCTTCCCAGAATTCGCGCAAGGAAACCGACTGGTGAAGGAAGGCAAAGTAGGCAACCCCGCCGCAGCCAGAACCCGCCGAGGCGGGCTCGCCCCCAAAGGCTCCGATAGCTGGTTCATGGACCACGAGCGCTCCGGCGGCGTCCTTCTCGACCTCGCCATCCACGACTTCGACTGGCTCCGCTGGACTCTCGGCGAGGTGAAGCACCTCTACTCTCGCTCCGTCGCCGCGAAAACCCAATCCGGCCCCGACTACGCTCTCACCACCCTCACCTTCGAAAGCGGCGCCGTAGCCCACGTAGAAGCCACCTGGATGGACCCCGCCGGCTTCC
>JANYLD010000041.1 GCA_025363835.1 Armatimonadota bacterium | reverse complement strand
GGCCGCCAGCCCGGCTACAGCGAGGGCGCCACCGTCAAAGAACTCGCCACCATCGCAGCCGCCCACGGCGCCGGCACGATGCTCGACTTGGACGGAGGTGGCTCAGAGACTCTGGTCGAGGAAGACAAGAAGGGAAACCCCGAACTCCTAAACTGCCCCATAGACTCCTGGATCCCCAACCGAGAACGCCCTGTAGGCAACCAGTTGGGGATGTATTTAAGGAGATGAAAACTCCCTTCCCCTTGTCCTGGATGATTGTGCCGGGAGAGGGGGAAGGGCTGGGGATGGGGGTTCCGGGACGACCAAACACCGCCGCCGCACAATCATGCGCGGAAATGTCGGGCAAGGAAAGACTGAATCATCCTTTGTTTAGGTTGTCGACCTCAAACCAAGTCTCAGTAGGCGGGGACGTGAAACCACCAGGAATTCCCGCTTTCATTGTCGGCATCAAAATGTGGTCTCGGAAACGCTCCCAGCTTTCCTTTGAGTCGTGGATCGCAACGATGGTCCAGCCACCCTCGGAAGGGCCGGCAGCGTGGAATATCTGCCCCTCGGGAAGGGACTCACGAACCGGATGCACGGCAGCAATCGATGCGTCGTACTGAGATCTCGTTCCGCCAGGGAACTGATGAATAATTCCGTATGCCATGGACGCATCTTACTCAGCGTGCCCCAATCCCAATACCCAACACCCTAACACCCAATACCTAACAAACGGTACAACCCAACGTGTCTTCGCCGTCCCTAAAGATCCCGTTCGATAGCCTCACCCTCGCCGCAGTCGTGGCCGAGGCGCAAGACTACGTCGGCGGCAAGGTCCAGAAGATCTGGCAGCCGGACGCGTTCACCATTGTCCTCGCCATCTACGCCAACGGCAAAGAGGCGCTCTTCCTCATCTCCAGCCATCCCGTCTTCGCCCGAGCCCACTTCACCACTCGCCGCCCCGCAAACATGCAGCCCATGCCCGGTCTCTGCACCTCGCTCAGGGCGCACGTGGACGGCGCCAGAGTTAAGTCCATACGCCAAATCAACTTCGACCGCATCCTCGAACTGGTGCTGGAAACAAAGGAGGGCGAGCACACCCTTATCGCCGAGATGATGGGCAAGCATTCCAACATCATGTTCCTCGACTCCACCGACCGAGTCATCGCCGCCGCCAAATGGGTCGGCCAGTCCAAATCTTCCCGCCCCATCCAAGCGAACCGCAAATACCAACCTCCGCCTTTTCCCCCCAAACCACCCTTAACCGCGGCCAAGCCGGACAGCGATCTAGATGACTACCAAGGCATCTCCCCCTTCCTGAAAAAACTTCTCACCGCCATGGGCGAGGGGGGCCTGGAGAAGGTACAAACGGCCGTTCGAGAGAGCCATTATGAGCCTGCCCTCATTCAAGGTGTAGGCGCCTACCCAATCTCGCTGGAGCCTCTGAAAACCTTCATCCCTCATCCTTCATCCTTCATCCTTCCGAACATCCTTCCCCGTGCCACGATCAGCATTGCCCTCGAACAACACTTCGACTGGGCCATCCGCTTCTCAGAAATCCAATCCCTTCGAGAGTCCATGCTCGGCCAACTCCGCCGAGTCCTTCTCGCCCGAGAAGTGGCCCTCAACGAACTGGGCCAAGCCGCCGAAACCGCCAAGCGAGCTGGCCAATTCCAACTCATGGGCGAACTTCTCCTAGCCTACGGGCGAGACCTCAAAGAGGGAGCCACCAGTCTAGAGGCCCAAGACTACGATGACCAAACGGTCACCATCCCCCTCAATCCAGAGCTGAACTACCTAGAAAACGCGGAAGGTTATTTCACCAAAGCCAAACACGCCAAAGCCCGAGAAAGCGTGGTCCTCGATCAAATGGCAAGAATGCAAACCGACCACGCCGCCATCTCCAGCCTCATCACTCGAGTGGAAGCCGAAGAGCGCCTGGACCGTATGCAAGAACTGCGCGAAGAAGCCAAAAAGCGCCGCTGGCTACACGACACCGTCATCTCCACCAAAACCAAAGAAGAGCGCCCCTTCGAAGGGAACCGGATCCGGCAACTCCTCGGTCCCAGCGGCTACACCATCCTCCACGGAGAAAACGCCGAGTCCAACGACTACTTACTGGTCAGAGTCGCCAAGCCCAACGACTACTGGCTCCACGTCCGAGGCTCCGCCTCCGCCCACGCCGTCATCGTCACCCAAAACCACCCCGAAAAAGTGAGCAGGGAAGTCCTCATGTTCGCCGCCAAAATAGTCGTCCAAAACTCCCCCAGCAAACACTCCGGCTACGTCCCAGTGGATTACACGCTCAGAAAATACGTCCGGAAACCAAAGGGCGCCGCCAAAGGCATGGCTGTCTACACGAACGAGAAGACCTTGCATGTCGAAGGATGAGGAAGGGTATTACGATCCGAGAGTCTTAGGGTTTTGAGGCCGGAATCCCCCTAAGTGGGACTCTGTGAATCTCCGTGCCTCTGTGTTTAGACGCGACTCTGAAATGAGGCGAATCCCCAATACCAAATACCTAATACCCAACACCTAGCTCCCAAACCCCGAATACTGCCGAACCCCGCGATTGAAAATCCACTTCGCCAAAACCATGAAGAACAAGATCCAAACCACCTGGATCACCAGCCCTCTCCAAACTTCAGCGCCAGACAGCTTTCCCATCACAACCTGCACCGGAAAGTAATTCATGTACCTGAAGTGCGTATAGGTTGAAAGCCCCGCTGCCCAAACCGGCAACGCCGACAAAGGCAGGATTCGACCAGAGAGAAACATCTCCGGAAGATAGTAAAGCCGCAACGTGCTCATAAACTCCGTCGTCCACAAGGCCGTCATCGACATGCAAAAGGCCGCACAGTAACTCAACATCTGAGCCAGAACAACAGACACAAAGAACTCCCAAGAAAAATGGACCGGCGCCGTCCCGACCGTGCGGTAAATCAAAAAGACCAACCCCGCAAGCGGCAAGAACAATATCAACTTTGTGGACCGCCAAGCCAAATTCCGAGCCAAGTTGAACTTGAAATAATGAATCGGCCGCAGCAAATGCGCGCTGAAATCCCCCTCCCTAATATCCCAAGCGATGTCCCACATCAAATGGCAGGTGATGAATTGCGTCAGCACCATGGAAACCATGTAATACGTGATCAGTTCTGGCCGGGCCATCCCCGCGACCATCTGCTTGGAGCCCGATGTAGCCAACCAAACCGCCGGCAAAATCATCGCCGTCTGTGCATCCGCCAGCACCCAAATGAAGCTCGCCGCCGGATACGCAAAACACTCGTTCAAATAGATCTGAAAGATCGCCCGATACTTCCGAAACGGCCCCCGAGACCTTTCCGCTAGTCCGTTGATGCCTGAGAAAACGCTGGTCATTACAGGTAAATCGTAAATCGTAAATCGTAAATCGCCGGATGGCAAAATGCCCAATCGAGCAATCGGCATCACCGTCCGCCGTAGCTCTCTCGAGCGAAGGAGGATCAAAAATCAAGCAATCATCACGGCGCTGACTCCCTAAGCGCCGCATCCACCGTCTCCTTGCTCAAAGGCTGGTCGTCCTTCCCAAGAATATAGAACGCGGCCGCGCTGCTACCCGCCCACTGGCCAACCCGGGCCGCAACGATGTTCCAGCCGCACTGGGAAATAAACCGAGACAGCCGGTAAGCCATGCCCCGCCCCCGCGCCGCGCGCACTTCCAACACGCCCGGGTTCCCCTCAATGTAAGTGTGATTGAAAACCCGCTGCTGCATAAACGGATCTTTGCTCTTCTCGATCAACAAAGACTCCACCGTTCGCTCCTCCTTCAGAACAGACACCATTGCGGAACTGATCTGCCGGCACGTTGCGGCGGGCACCGGCTTGCCGCTCATGCTCACGGTAAACACGTCCAGCGCAACCGGCTTCTCAGTCTTTGTAGTAGAAGCCCGAATCCCCTCGATGGACAAATCCAAAGCATAAAACACGCCCAACATCCGGCTCAGCAGACCAGTCGCGTCCAGCGCACAGACTGTCACTTCCGTGGCGCTCAACTCTGGTTGGGGATTGAACTCAACCGTCGGATTCCCAGCCAAAGCTGTCCGGAAATAACGGAGGTGCAGGCGGGCCAACTCCGGTGTCGCCCTCGTCAGATAGTGCGCTGGCAAACTCTCCACAAAGGACGCAATCTCTTCGTCCGCCACGTCCGTCTGGCTAAGCTGCCGAATCAATCGCTGGCGGTAGACGCCGGGGTCTGGAGAGGGCGCAGTCTCACCCTGGAGCGAATCCAAAGTTCTTGCGTGCAACTCCCGCAGAAATGATTCTTGCGCGCCGGTCCAAGTGTCCGTAGCCACCGCGTTAACGTCGGCCCAGGTCAGGATCGCCAATGCATGAAGCCTCTCGGGATCACGAACGATCGCCGCGAATTCGGCAACCGTCGCGGGATTCTGAATATCGCGGATCCGAATGAACCGAGCCATCGTCAGGTGCTCTCGAACAAGCCACACGACTTGCTCTGTATCCCGCTGCCCCAAGCCCCATCGCCGACAAACCTCAGAAGCCATGACAGCCCCCGTCTCACTATGCGAACTCGAGTTATCGGTCTTGCCAACGTCGTGCAGCAGCAGGGCTAAATAGAGGAGGGAATCATTCCGCAAGGAAGCCTTCAGGCTGCCCAGGAAGCTGTCCGGCTTAAGGTCATCCACGTTCCGCACCACGCGTAACGTGTGCTCAAAAACCGTGTAGGCGTGCACCGAATCCTCAGGCAGCAGGGTCCGGCAGGCCGTCAGCTCGGGGAGCAAAACGTCCAACAGCCCGCAGCGATCCAGGTTCCGAAGCGTCGCCTCCCCGGTCCCAATCGAATACAAAGCGGCAGGACCCACGACTGTTGGCGCAGAGGGCATCGACAACTCAGGAACTCGCAGTCCCAACTTCGTCGCGATCGCAATGCCCACAGACGCCTCGCCTGGGTCCGAAACGGGCGCCACCCTCGCCTCGCCGCGCATCGCATGCACTCCCTTGGAAAGCTCATAGCGAGCCTCCTGCAGCATCTCTAAACTCCGGTCGTACTCTCGTTGGAGTCCGATCATCGAGACCAGCACCGGCTCCATCCATTCATGGCTTTCCAAACAGAGGAGATTTGCGATTTCAGCTTGGCGAGACCGCGTCAATTGATCGTTCAACCGTTTTGAGACAAAGTGCAGCAGGTTTCTCGCCCGCAAAACTGCATCGTAATCTGCGGTGGGCCTCACCGGCCGTTCGCCCGTCGCCATCCCGATCCAGTTGGCCGCTTGAAAGCTTCGCAACCCTCCCGCGCCCTCCTTCAAATGCGGTTCGACCACCAAAGCTGTGTCGTGATACTTTCGCCCGTTCGCCTCACGCTCCTCAACCTTCGCCAAGACGAAGTCGCCAACCGGAAAGTTCTCCCAAAGCGCTTCATCCAGAGCCCGCAAGACGGCCGGGGACCCGGCGACCAATCGGGCATCCAGCAACCCCGTTCGGGTCCGCGCATCGAGCCCGGGTGCATCTGCAATCAGGCGGAAAGCCCAGCCCACGTCGACCCGAAACAAAGTTCCAAACGCAGTGTGAATATCCTGATAAAGCCGGTGGATCACCCGGTCCAAAACGGGCGAGCTCTCATCAAGCGGGACGAGCGTGATGTCGATGTCCGAATAAGGGGCCAGTTCTCTCCGCCCATAGCCACCGGTAGCCACCAGGGCCATAGGTGGAGCATCCCCTTGATCTCGAATCGCCGCGTCGAAAATCAACTGCGCTGCTCGGTCGCAAAGGTCCGTGTGAGCCTGGCACCACTCCAAGCCGCTCGCAAAACACGGGAGGCGCTCCAATAGGGCTGAGCGCTCCGTGGCCAGGCGCTCCACCATGCTTGCAAGGGTCTCGTTCATCTAAAGATGTTGTAATAATGCTCTGGCTCGTTGCCAACTAGCTCGAACAACGTCCCCCGTGCCCGTGCATCGGCATAAATGCACAGCGGCCCAAGGATGATGACACCAACAAGGCCCCCAATCACCAGCACCTTAGAGAAGATTTGCAGCGCCAGGCCCAGGACAAAAGGGGTCCGAATGCGTCGCGCAAAAGCCCACATTGGAGCCAGAAGCAATAAGACGGCAAACAGGATTGCGGCCAATCCGCCGAGCACGAGCACGAACTTTCTGTAAACCGCAGCCGGACTCGCGTGGAGAATCGACGGGAGAAGGATCCGCGCCTGCGTGCTCAGTCCCGAGATGAACCCAAGCACAACGCAGATAAACAGAATCGCGAGGAGCCCCACCATCCAGCTGAAAAATGGCCCCAGGTCAGATGGGAACTTCGATCGCTCGTTCTTCGGGGTGAACACGAGCAGAAGGGAAGACAATAGGGCGACCATCGCGGCCAAAGGCAAGAAAGTCAGAGAAAAGACGCCCACCCCGAGCACTCCGCCAAACACGAGGGCCGGAGGCCATGAGAAGTTGCGGTGGTCGTTCGCATACCTTGAAACCACTAAACCGACCGGCCACATGAGGCCGCCCAACATGGCAATGATCAGGAGAACGCCCGGCAGGTTAGACGTGAAAATGGAAAATGCCGACCAGCCCGCAGCCGTCTCCTCCGGCTGCCCCGCCAGCGTAAGCACGGGCCTGGTGTCGATTTCATTCAAGAAGTTCTTCGCACTGATTGACTCGTCGACATGCCCTGCCGCTGCGAGAGCTTGGAAGAAACGGCCGCGAGCCTTCTCCTTGTTTGCCTTGTCCGTAATGGGGAACTCATCCGGCGGTTCGTAAGACAAGTCTGCCAAGTTTCCCGCGTATTCCAAAACGTTGATCGATTGCGCCCCTTCTGCCATCAAGTGGGCGTTGTAGAGCGATTCAAATCGAAACCGGACATCCTCCGGTTTCTCCATGCCAGTCCCAGCCAGCGCCTTTCTCGAGTAAGCCAGAATCGCGGGACCAACGTCAAATTGGCGCTCGTAATAGAGGGCGGCCAAGTGCCAGGCTAACGGACCGTCGGGGCCGCGCATTTCGTCAGCGGTTTCCAGAAGCCTCGTCGATTGATAGTCTTTCCACCAAAGGCATTTGGAAGCTTGTACCCAAGAAGAGCGGGCGCCTTTCTCGTCGCCTAGCTGATTCTGGAATACGGCCGCCATTTGGGGCCAAAATGCGTTCTCTCGCTGGCTGGGGTTGGCTCCCCAATTCCCCATGTATTCGGCCAGGCTAACAAGGCTGGTGAGCTCCCGCTTCGAGAGGTTCTTGCCGCTGACGATCTTTTCGCAACCCAACTGCATCCAAAGCGCGGCCGCTGCAACGCTGCGGGGTTCTTGCATGTCTCCGGTTTTGTGTCCGGACACATCATCGACCATCTTTTCGAGGGACGGCCGCGGAAGAAAACCGGTCATGTAAGGCCGGGAGTCGGGATCGATGAAGAGCGTGAGACAGGAACCCAGCGCAACGCCCAAAAGTGCGCGCGCCAACGGAGTCATATCACCTGGTCAGTTCTCGGTGGAGAATGAGGTTGGGTGTTGTAGCTTGCTGATCCTGATTGTAAAACCGGTTGTCCGCCCCCGCGTCGCCAGGTCGCTGGTACGTGTGGATTGGCGATCTGGCTAGCAACTGCAGAGTTGCAAGCAACGCCAAGCAGGCAAGGGCTGCGCCCGCGAAAACCGGGGACCAGTATGTGATAGCCACTCGCTTTCGTGATTTGCGGTACACCGCCAAAACCTTTGCGTCGAAATCTTCGCTGATCTCCGGCTCCATCGAGGCCGCATTCAGCAGGTTCATCGCGTTCAATCCCTGCTGCTCATGTCGCAGGCAAGTGAAACAGACCTCGCGATGTTTGCGATAGAAGCCGTCTTCTTTCGGCGTCAACTGACGGTCGAACTTTTCAATCGACAGATATCGAAACTTCCCACAGCCAAACAGTCGCATATTCATTCGCCCACCGCCTCGATCCACAGCTTGCGGAATCTCTCTCGAGCCGTATGAAGCCTCGAGCGAACCGTGCCGATGGGCACCCTCATCGATTCCGCCACTTCTTCGTAACTTAGCTGTTCCATCTCTCGCAACACTAGTGTTGTACGAAGCTCGGCCGGAAGTTGCGCCAAGAGCTTCTCAATTAGGACCTTATTCTCAATGGCCCCGCCCTCGCAAGGAGAAACCTTGTCAAATTCGGCGATCTCGGCTCTCTTGAGTCGAAGCCGGTCCATACAAAGCCGGACGCAGATGCGATAAAGATAACCGGAAAATGCCCTGTCGTCTCGGAGCTTGTGAAGTTCGCGAAAGGCCTTGAGGAACGCCTCTTGAGCAACGTCCTCCGCTTCATGGCGGTCTCGCAAAAGGTTGCTGGCGGTGCGGATCAGGCGCATTCGGTGGCGCGTGATAAGAAATCCAAGAGCTGTCTCGTCACCCTTCCGGCAGCGTACAACCCACTGCCTTTCTTGGGCAGCCGGGTCAACTACCGAAACGAAGCTCTGCGCGTCGATCATGGACGTAGCCGCAAGTGCCATCTCATTGTACACGACGTAGGACGTTTGACCTAAAGTTCGCGTTTTAGGTTGCGAACGGTACACTTTGATCAATGCCTGCGCCTTGGCTGGCCTTGCCACTGGCAATTCTATTGACGCCTAAGCAGGGTGTGCCTGCTTCAAAACAGCCAAATGTTCGGCAGGTGTACGGTGATTTGGTCGTCGAAGCCAAGACCGCGGTCTTCACCAAAGACAAAGTCACCTTCCAACAAGGCGTGAGGGCGACATTCTCCAGCGAAGTTCTTACTGCCGACACTCTGACCCTCTATCCCCAGGACGAAAAGGGGGAAGCCACCGGACACGTGGTCCTCACCGACCCCGCGGGCCTTCTATCCGCCGACAACCTGGACTTTTCCTGGAAAGCAGGCGCCAAAGGCGGCTCTGGCCAAAACGCGCACCTGGATCTAGCCGGCGTCATGATCGACGCCCAAACCTACGAGTCCATCCCCGGTAATCCACCGACCGAGATATTCACAAATGTGGTCGGCACCAGTTGCGGCCGAGAGAAGACCCCGCTCTACACCATCCACTCGCCAAAGGTTATTTTCTATCCCGGCAAAGAAGGAATCATTCGGCATCCAACCCTTTATCTCTTCGGGCATCGAATCATCACCCTTCCCACCCGCACCTTCACTCTCGACACGCGAGTGAAAGGAATAGGAGTTCCCGGCATCGTTTTCGGCCGCGGCAAATTGGGCATCCTCTGGGCGCCTAGCAAGCTCATCGACGACCGCACCGCTTTAAGCATCGACGTCCGATCGTTTAAAGGAGAACGATTCACCGCAGACGCCTATGTAAGCCGAAGCTTTTTACAAGCGGACAAAGCCCCCGCCCTCATCAGCCCCCATTCCGATCTTTCCGAACGCTTTACAACAAGCTACTTCGACAACATCCGCGTGCAGACTCCAGACATCGGTGGCGCCAACAACCGGTCCTTTCGCAATGACCTCTCCGTTGGCAGCTCCTGGAACCACGGATCAACCAACGATCAAACGGCCGACACCTACTCGAAGCTTATTGAGGGGATCTACGAAATCGGCGGCCCCGAGGGCCGATATGGCTACCAAGCGTCGTTTAGGGCTCAAGATATGCGACTCAATGACGAGCCGTTCCACGCCCGGCTGGTCGGCGCCGGCACCATCGGCACGCCTTCCTATAAGCTCACTAAAAACGTCTTCGCGATAGGCCGGCTGGACGCGTCCACTTTTCTCGGCTCAACCGCCTTCGGCTGGACCCGGGCGGAAGCCGGCCTTTATGCCACTCCCACGAACTGGCTTACGCTGTCGACGGGCTTCGCCCACGGCAATGAAGCCGGAAAAGCGCTGTTCCCAGCCGATCACTTGCTCATTCGAAATGAAGCCATGGGAAGAGCAGACTTCAATCTCGGTCCAAGGCAATTCTCCATCCTGTTCAAACGCGACTTTGACCGAAGCGATTGGTATCGCGAATACATGGCCAGGCAAGTGGTGGGTTGCTTGGAAGTCAGCATCGTCTCCCGCCAATTCCCGCGCTCCTACCAGCTTGGCGTTACGCTGCGCCTGGAGCAATTCCTGGCCATCCTTCACTCGAGAAAACTAAGCCTCCAGGCTACAACCCCTGGCAAAACGGGCGTCGTCCCGATGCCCATGCCGAACCATGTACAACCTTAATGACCAAGAATGTAGAAGCCTAGACATCTCAGCCCGCAGAGAATGGCTTCTCACCAACGGAATCGGCGGCTTTGCGATGGGAAGCGCCAGCGGCCTCAACACGCGCAGATACCACGGTTTACTGGTCGCAGCCATCAACCCCCCGACCGATCGCATGGTCCTCCTCGCCTCGATGGACGCATTTATGAGTTGCGGGCCAGATTCCATCGGCATCTCCTCAAACCAATACCCGGGCACGATCTTCCCGGAAGGCTTTCTCTATCTCCGCTCCTTCTCCACAAACGAGGAGAAGGCAACCTGGATCTACGAAGGGAAGGGAATGAGCGTGCAGCGCACCCTCCGCATGCACCCTGGCCAGAACGCGGTCACCATCGTTTACAAGAACCTCGGCAAAGGTCAATGCGTGCTAACCCTGCGCCCCCTCGTGTCCCACAAACCGTATCACGAAAACTTTCGCGAATCGCCCGGATACCCCGATCAAATGAAGTTCGCCCCCGATTTAACTGAAGTCCGCAACGGCGGCATATCCCTTATAATTAGCCACCGCGGGGCCAGAATGCAGCCTGTCCAAGGTTGGTATTACCGATTTGAGCACTCTCGTGAAGCAGACCGCGGCCTCGACTCTCGCGACGACCTCTACTGCCCCTGCGAGTTAACCTACGAGCTTGGACCTGGAGAATCCGCCGTCCTCGTCGCCTCACTCGATGAAACGATGCCCCCCATTGAAGTCGGCCACGATGAGAACAACCCCTTGGACGGCGTCGGGCGACTGAAAACCGCCGCACGCCACTTCATCGTCCAGACCCCGCGCCGGACCAGTATCATCGCTGGGTATCCGTGGTTTACCGATTGGGGCCGGGACACCATGATCTCTCTTCCCGGAATCTGCCTTTGCACAGAAAATATAGAGGTAGCGAAGCGAATTCTTAGCGATTACGGCACTCAGACTTTTCAAGGTCTCATCCCAAACCGCTTCTGCGAAGAAGGCGAAACTCCGGACTACAACACCGTGGACGCCACCCTGTGGTACGCGAACGCGATCTACCGGACTCTGGAAGCCCAGTGGGATGCCACGTTCGCTGAGGCCATGCTCAAGGTCCTGCAAGACATCTATACATGGCACAAGGCTGGAACCCTATACGGAATCAAGGTAGATCCGAACGACGGCCTCCTCACCCAAGGCGAGCGGGGAGTCCAGCTCACGTGGATGGACGCAAAAGTCGGCGACTGGGTGGTTACCCCACGCCACGGCAAACCGGTAGAAGTCAACGGACTCTGGATCAACATGCTCCGCATCTTGGAGTGGCTATGCGGCAAGCTCGGCCAAGACGCCGACGAGTACAAGGCAGCCGCCGAGCAAGCCGAAACCTCGTTCGAGGCCAAATTCTTCCACGAAGGTCGCGGCCACTATGTCGACACCGTGGACCCTCTCGACGTCTCCCTGAGACCGAACCAAGTCATTGCCATGGCCCTCCCCTTCGGCCCCGCAAAGGGCGCTCGCGCCAAGAAAGCGCTCAAGATTGTCAAGCAAGAACTCCTGACCCCCAGGGGCCTCCGCACACTCGGCCCCCAAGAGGCCGGCTACCGCGGCCGCTATGAAGGCCCGCTTCCTCAAATGGATGCGGCCTACCACCAAGGAACTGCCTGGCCCTGGCTCCTCGGCCAGTACGCAACCGCAGTCCTTCGAGTCAACGGAGACAAAAAGGAAGCCAAAGCAGCCCTCGACCAAGCCACCGACATGCTAAAAGAATGCGGCCTAGGGGGCATCGCCGAAGTCTACGACGGCAACCAACCCCAACACCCCAACGGCTGCCCCTGGCAAGCCTGGAGCGTCGGAGAACTGCTCAGGGCGTTGGTCGAAGTTTCCGCCTAGGTCGACTAGGAGTGAAGAAAGTGCCACGCGTCTCCTGTCTAGGCCAAACGCGAGACCGTTTTGCGGGGGATAAGAGCCCGAAACTAACTGGCCCACCGGAACGCCCCATAGCATGAAAAGAGGACCAACCCAGCGACCCCGGAGGGGTGAGAGGAAGGTAGCCGGTCGGTCGTAGCATTTCGCCGAAGTCCGCGAAGGCGAAATTGCGAAGACCACCGGAAGGGCCAAGAGTATCAAAAACACCTCCCCCGCAGCCCACCAATGCTCCTAACCGCGTGGAATGGAGTGGCTGCGGGGGAGGTCGGTGAGTCCCCGAACCGGGAGGGGGTGTAGTTTAGATTTGCGATGCGCATGTCAGGAGGTGTCCTGGCTATCGATTAATGCCGACGCCTGGCCTGCCCCAAACACCGGCCGCTAAGACCCCGGCGCCCAAACCCGGACCATGTTGCCGCGACCGCCAAATACGCGGTTTGCCGCCCAACTTAACTCGATGTGAAGAGTTGGCGAACCGATGGCCGGTTAATGACGATGATCGTGAAAACCCCGAGGGCGGTCCCCAGCGGCATATTGAGGCAGTGCAGGCAGGATGCCGCCATAACCCAGTTCCAGTTCCGTCGCTCCCGCAGGCACTTGCAGGCATAAAGCGAGAGCGCCGCATTCAACCATGCGAGTACCAGCGCAACCAGCCCAAAGACAAGGATAAGGGTGCGGAAAAAGAAAGGTGGCGCTCCCGGACTGGCAGGCCCCAAAACCCCCGACTGCCCCATCATCGCAAACGCGAAAAGGATATAGAGCAGAAAGAAACCCGAGAAGGCGAACGTTATCCAGCCGTAAATCTGCGACAGCAACGCAATCATCCGAAGCTGATCGGCGTCCTGCAGAGCCTGATACGGGTCCACGTTAAGAACCGGCGGCTTAATCGGGGGAGCTTCCATGTCTTTGTGGGCTTGTTGGCTGGGCCACTCAGGATTCAAGATGAGATGCGAGATGCGAGATGCGAGATGCGAAGTGCGAAATACGAAATGTGAGATGCGCCAAGCTTCGTCAGAGTTGAATCCCGAATCCCGAATCCTAAATTGCCGAGAGCCGAGAGCCGAGAGCCGAGAGCCGAAAGCCGAGCTCACAGCCCACTGCCCACAGCCCACAGGCTACAATGTTCCGCGCAAAGCCTGCTCCCGCTCAATCGCCTCGAACAGGGCCTTGAAGTTCCCCTTCCCAAAGCTCTTCGCACCCTTGCGATGGATGATTTCGTAAAACAACGTCGGGCGATCCGTCACCGGCTTCGAGAAGATCTGAAGCAAATAACCCTCATCGTCCCGGTCGACCAAGATCCCCAAGGCCGCCAACTCCTCGATATCCTCATCGATTTTCCCAACCCGGTCCGGAAGCATGTCGTAGTAGCTGCGAGGAGCCATCAAAAACTCCAAGCCGCGAGCCTGCAACCGAGAAACGGTGTGAATGATGTCGTCCGTCCGCAAAGCCACGTGCTGAACGCCTGGCCCGCCAAAGAACTCCAGATACTCGTCGATCTGGCTCTTCTTCTTGCCCGCCGCCGGCTCGTTGATCGGGAACTTCACGCGCCCGTTACCACTCGTCATAACCTTCGACATCAGCGAAGTGAACTCGGTTGAGATGTCCTTGTCGTCGAACGAGATCATGTTCCTGAAGCCAAGTACATCCTCGTACCATTTGACCCAAAAATTCATCTTGCCCAGCTCGACGTTGCCAACGCAGTGGTCGATCTCCATGATCCCAATCCCATCGCCAGGTTGATTCTCTCTTCGGAAATTCGGCAAGAAGTGCCCCTTGAACTTGTCCCGGTTCATGAGGCTATGGATGGTGTCGCCATAAAGCTTGATCCCCGCCATCCGCACCGAGCCGTTGTCGTCCTCGATCGTCTTCGGCTCATACGCCGACTGCGCCCCCCGCCCCAGAGCTGCCTTGTAAGCCCAGTCGACGTCATCCACATCAAAAACAATGTCCTGAACAAAGTCGCCATGCTCGCAAATCTTGCTCGCCATTGGGTGTCCCGGCCGGATCGGAGCGCTGAAAACGATCTTGATATCGCCCTGCTCCAACAAATAGTCAACCTGGTCCCTGCTCCCCGTCTCCAGACCTCGGTAGCCGGTGATGTTGAACCCGAACACGTGCTGGTAATAGTAAGCCGACTGCCGGGCGTTGTTCACGTAGTGATGGATATGGTCGATCTTTCGAATCGGAAAAATGTCTTGCATCTAAGCGCTGCCTCTCCTTGGTGATGTAGACCCGATTATACAGACGCCGGAACCCCGAAGTGTGGGCCATTTTGAAACTGGGAGCTGTTGATTCAAGATTCAAGATTCAAGATTCAAGATGCGAGATGTGAGATGCAATGCGGCATTCGAGATACGAGATACGAGATACGAGATACGAGATACGAGGTGCGAGATGTGAGAGGCGCCACACTTCGTCAGAGTTGAATCCTGAATCCTGAATCCTGAATCCTGAATCCTGAATCCACAGCCACCAGCAAGAGCCCCAGCAATTCTTCTTGCAAAATCTTAAGCTTTCCCATAACTATACGTGCATCTTAAGCCGATATGCACTATGGGTGGAGAGCCGCGAAGGTGCGGCTATTGGCGCATGCCTAGGCGACAAAGGCTGAGGATCGATAGAGTGGGTGAGACTGCGACGGGAGGCTTTCATGCATCCTGAGCGCCCAAATATCATCGTGCCTCCATTGGACAGCAAGGCCTTTAAGAGGCTTTCGTCGGAAGGAGCCATTTACCGCAACGTCCTCATCGTCATCGCAATCGGACTCATCTCGACGGTGCTTCTCACTCTCAGCATCTATCAGAAATCCCAAGCGGAGGCATTCTCCTCCTTTCGCATGCGCGCCTCGAGGCTTGACATCAGCATGTCCGAGCGGTTCGGCCGCTACGAAACCCTTCTTCAAGGAGCACAAGGTCTCTGGGCCGCAAATGAAGATGTCTCGCCTGAAGAATGGGACACCTTTGTCAACCACCTTGAAGAGAACCCAGGTAGCCACAGCGTCAAAGCCTTTGGTTTCGCCGTAAAGGAACGAACCCACGGCCGCAAAACAAGCCAAATCGTCCGGCTCGTCTCGCCTCATGCTGCTTCGAAGGCCATGCTCAATGAAGATTTCGGGGCTATCCCCAAGATCAGCGCCGCCTTCACCGAAGCAAGCCAGACCGAGAGGCCGGTCACCATTCAGGTCAATCCTGGATGGCTCTCAAAGCACAAGAGCTCTTACCTCATGTTGGTCATGCCCGTGCACCACAAGAACGGCTACATCAGGGTTGGCCGCGACTGGCACTCTGCATCCGAGGGCTATGTGTTCATGATCATCGACCTCAGGTCCTTCATGGAAGGCCTGGTCAGGGCGTCTAACAACGATTTGAGTCTGCGCCTCTTTCTAAAGCGAGTGCATCGGGAGGGCGATCCGCTCTACGAGTCCACCGATCCCAGAGACCTTCGCGGAGACGCCATCTTCGACTGGAGGCCGGTTACTGCACTGAACAATGCAATTGAGGCCGAGCTGTTCGCCTCCCCAAATCGACTTTCAAACGGAGCCCAGGAAACCTATCTATCCTTCCTAGGTGGTCTCCTCCTCAGCTTCCTCATGGCCGCAATCATCTGGAGCATGCAAAGCACCAGTCGGCGAGCCATGAAACTCGCCAAGACCATGACGGCCAGTTTGCGGGAGCGAGAACGCGAAGCCAGCAAGCTTGCCCTCATCGCGAAGCTGACCGACAACGCGGTCATCGTCTGCAGCCCGGACGGCATCATCGAATGGACAAATGACGCTCTCGCCCGGCTCACCGGCGTCATGCCGGAAGCTGTCCTTGGGCGCTCGTTTATCTCTCTATTGGACGAGGCGGAATCAACGCGATATGCGCTTGAAGCGGTCAAATCCCAACTCAAGAACCTCGAACCCTTCTCCTGTGAAGCCCGGTTCAAGCACACCAAAGGCAAACCCCTCTGGATGGTCATCAACGGAACACCGGCATTCGGTCCCGATGGCAAGCTCGAACAGTTCCTCGCCGTCTGCAACGACGTTACGGGGCAAAAGCTTGCCCGCCAAGAAATTGAAGCTCTCGCCAAGCTCGCCGAAGATAGCCCCAATCCAGCGTTGCGTATCGACAAAACCGGACAGATCACCTACGCCAACAGCGCGGCCGCCGCCCTAGTGAGCGTCGACTTCGAGCTCGTCGCAACCTGGAAGCGTGTCAGTAAGGAGATCCTTCTAGACGGTTCCCGCAGAGAGCTGGAAATGGACTGCTCTAACCGCACGTGGATCATGAGCTTCATCCCTGCCACCCAAGAGAGCTACGTGAACATCTACAACCGGGACATCACCGAACGTGTGAGAGCGGAAAGGGAACTGGTGAGAGCGCGCGAAAAGGCCATCGAAGGCTCCCGTCTCAAGTCTGAGTTCCTCGCCAACATGTCCCACGAAATCCGAACCCCCATGAACGGCGTCCTCGGCATGGTGAGCCTCCTCCTGGACACTGACCTCTCCGAACAACAACACGATTACGCCCAGACGATTCTCAGCTCCGCCGACTCGCTCTTATCGATCATCAACGACATTCTCGACTTCTCGAAGATTGAAGCCGGCAAACTATCGATCGAAGCAGTTGACTTCGACATTCGCCGCCTCGTCGAAGAAACGGTCGAAGCCTTCGCCCCAACCGCCTTCGAAAAGCGTTTGGAAGTCGTGGCCGACATCTCGCCCACGATCAACTTCGCGGCCGTCGGCGACCCTCTCCGGGTTCGCCAAATCCTTTTGAATCTTCTCTCCAACGCTATCAAGTTCACCGAAACCGGCCATGTGGTCGTCTCCGCCCACACCGAGCAACTCAGAAGCGACTGCGTCGACCTCCACCTGTGCGTCGAGGACACTGGTATCGGCATCCCCGAACATAGAAAGTCCGCCATCTTCGAAAGCTTCACCCAAGCCGACGGCAGCACGACCCGCAAGTACGGCGGAACCGGCCTCGGCCTCGCCATCTCCCAACAGCTTGTCTCCCTCATGGGAGGCCGAATCGACTTGGAGAGCGTGGACGGTAAAGGCTCCAAATTCACCATCCGAGTCCCCCTCGCCACCAAAGACCGTCACGCCGAGCAACCCAACCAGAGAGACCGGTTCAAGGGCACTCAAGTCGAGGTTCTCGTCAAAGAGCGTCGCGTCGGTTTGGCTACCGTGCGTCTCCTCGAGCATTGGGGTTGCGAAGTGAGAATGACCTCGACCCCGGGCACAATGGCCGAGAACCCCAATCGCATCCTGATAGCGGAAGCAACCGCCGTTGAAGATGTTCGCCTTCTCCGCGGCCAAAACACAATTCTCCTCTGCTCGCCCGGCAGAAAAGTATCCGACACCGCCGATTTCGGAGCCGTCCTCTCCAAGCCCCTTCGATCCTCAGCGCTCCGACACGCCATCGTTTCCGTGAAAGGAATGGTAACCGAAGCCGACCTCGCCGCCGCCAAAACGCCGCCCCTTTCCGACTCCCTTAACCTTCGCGTCCTCGTCGCCGAAGACAACCCGGTCAACCAAAAGGTGGCCAGCAAGATTCTCGAAAAGCTCGGCTGCGAAGTCGTCGTCGTCGCCGATGGCAAGCTCGCCTTTGAAGCCGTCTTCGATAAGCCCTTCGACCTCGTCCTCATGGACGTCCAAATGCCCATCCTCGACGGTCTCCAGGCTACGAGAGACATCCGCACCCGGGAAAAGAACACCGGCCGCCGCACAAGAATCGTAGCCCTTACCGCCAATGCGATGGCAGGCGACGAAGACCGCTGCCTCGCCGCCGGCATGGACGGCTACCTAACCAAGCCCCTCCGA
Organism: Armatimonadota bacterium; assembly: GCA_025363835.1. Lineage (GTDB taxonomy): Bacteria > Armatimonadota > Fimbriimonadia > Fimbriimonadales > Fimbriimonadaceae > JANYLD01. The sequence continues at coordinate 4,612 of JANYLD010000041.1, read as the reverse complement.
GCCGAAAAGCTCCAAGAAGCCGTAAAAAACGCCGCCGACCTCCTAGACCGCCCCACCCGCCGCGACGCCGCATAAAAAAAGACACCCCCCTTCCCCTTGTCCTGGATGGCTTGTGCCAGGAGAGCGGGAAGGGCCGGGGATGGGGGTTCCGGGAGCTCCCAACTACCACCAATTCCACAATTGGCGAAGGGCAAGGGCTTCCGCAAGTCTACAAACAACCGCTCCTTCACTGCGAAACTCTGTGCATCTCAGTGCCTCTGGTTACTCCCAGGACGACACCAACAGCCCGAGAGCCCGAGAGCCCGAAAGCTGCAAAAACCCGAAAGCCCGAGAGTCCAAACGGCTGAGCCCCTCTGCGACTCTGCGACCTCTGCGCCTCCGCGAGAAATCCCCCCTCTGCCCGATCACCGATCACCGATCCCCCCAAAGCCCAGAGCCCAGAGCCCTAACACCCCCAAGAGCCCGGAGCCCAAAGCCCATCCCCCAACAAACCCACCCAAAACTGGCACTCTTACAACAGGAACGGCCTCTCTTAGGTCGCTTGGCGGCACCCAAACCAAACCCGTTGAATAATAAACCCGGCTCCCCCCTCATGAAGAAAATATTTCCCATCCTCCTCGTAGCCGTAGTCCTTGTTTGCGGTTTCGGTTCCTGCGCTGCCGTAAAAGGGATGGCCGCCGCTAAGGCCGCCCTAGGTTCAAAGACCGATAACATCGCCACCGTCACCAGAGGCGACGTCGTTGATAAAGTCGTCGAAACCGGCACCATCAACGCCGTCAAAACCGTCGAGGTCAAAAGCCGCGTCTCCGGCCGGCTCGCCAAGCTCTACGTGGACGCCGGCGACCAAGTCTCAGCAGGCCAGCTCATTGCCGAGATCGACCCTCTTGAAACAAAGCTCCTCCTCGATCAAAACCAGGCCCAACTGTCCGGCGCCGTCAGCTCGGTCCAAAAGCAGAGACTGGAGATCGATCAGCGCAAACTGACCGCCCAAGCCGATTACGAGCAGGCCAAACAGAGGCTCATCCAAATTGAAGCCCAAAACGGAGCTCAGCCGACCCTCACCAAGGCTGCCATCGAGCAAGCCCAAACCGCCCTCAATTCCGCCATCCAGGATCGGGATCGCCTTGAGAAGTCGGTCCATCCCAACGAGCGCGTCTCCGCAAAAGCCACCCAAAGAGAGGCCCAGGCAAACTACGATGTCGCCGTCAGCGAGTTGAACCGCCAACAAGAACTGCTCAGCAAAGGCTACACCCCCGCCAAGAGCGTGGAAAACGCGAAGCAGCAACTCGACGTCACCAAAGCCCAACTCGACGTCGCCAACGATGCGCTCGCCCGCCTCGACTCCCAACTGGGCCTCGAACTGGCCAAAGCCAACGAACAGATCAAGCAGGCGCAAGCCGCCCTCAACTCCGCCAAAGCCAACGCCATTCAAGACGTCAACAAGCGCCAGGACTACTACTCGGCCCAGCAAGACGTCGCCAAGGCCAGGGCCGCCCTCCAGGACATCGCGATTATGGAGAAAGGGAAGGACACGAGCCAGGCCACCGTCGACCAGATGTCGAGCGTAGTGAGCGACGCCCAGCGCCAAATGAAGGAGACCCAAATCCGCGCCCCCATCTCCGGCGTCGTCAGCAAGCGCCTCATGCAAGAGGGCGAGCTCGTCGCCAGCCTAAGCTCCTTCAGCTCCGGCTCCCCCATCGTCGACATCGAGGACCGCCGTCAAATGCGAGTCACCCTCGACGTCAATGAGATCGACGTCGCCAAGATGGTGATCAACATGCCCGCTAGCGTCACCGTCGATGCCCTCCCGACTCACCCGATGCACGGAGTCGTCAAAAAGATCTCCCCGTCCAGCGAGACCGCCGCTGCAGGCTCCGGCGACCCCGTCGTGAAATACCAAGTCGAGATCTACATCACCGACGCACCAAAGGAGCTGAAGAGCGGAATGTCCGCCAAGTGCTCGCTCGAAGTGGTCAAGCACACCAACGTTCTCCAACTCCCGCTTGAGTTCGTGGCCAAAGACGGAACCCAACACTACGTAGAAATCCCCCCCGCCAACCCGAAAGACCCCAAAGCCAAGCCCACTCGCCAAAACGTCGTCACCGGCGCCGAGACAGGCACCAACATCGAAATCATGTCCGGCCTAGCCGAAGGAGACAAAGTCCAACGCCCCGATTTCAACGGCCCCGCAAGAAAAGGAATGGTGCAAATGGGAAGTGACGATAACGGAGGCTAAAGAGAGAACCTCTCCTTGCGAGTTCCTCCACCGCAGCAAAGCGAAGCTGGATGAAGGAGGAGGGGGAGGGGCCAGGGGTGGGGGTTCCGAAAAGCTAGCTAAGCCACAAACCCCCAAAACCGCAATACCGAACCACCCCTCCAGCCATTTACCATTTACCACTTACCATTTACAGACAGAACACCACCAACCGAATCCCTCCGGACGATTTACGATTTACGATTTACGATTTACCGTCCAGCCATTTACCATTTACCATTTACCGCCCCAACACCACCGATCAAGCAACAACAAAACCGCTCCGACGATTTACGATTTACGATTTACGGTCCCAGAAATGAACTTCACCCAATCCATCGTCATCGCTCTAGAAATGCTCCGCCAGCACAAGATGCGGGCGTTCCTGACCATGCTCGGCGTGATCATCGGCGTGATGAGCGTGACCATGATCGTCATGATCTCGGGTGGGTTTCAGTTCTATCTCAACAGCCAGTTCAACAAAGCAGGCGCGGACACTCTCTTTCTAATGTTCGACCCCGGCCGGCGTATGCGAGGCGAGACAACCGGTGGCAAAGATCGCCTTACTTCCGACGACCTCACATTCGTCGCCCGACGGGTCACCGAGATTCAGTTGGCGTCCGGTGTCATGCAAGTTCCCGGTCAGAAGGTTAAATACGGAGACCAAGAATACGCGAGCCCTCAAGTCGAAGCCTCCGACGAGAATTTTATCAAGCTGAACAGCTTCGACCTCCTCAGTGGCCGCTCGTTGAGCAAAGCCGACACCGACAGCGCCGCAAGCGTATGCCTGATCGGCGAAGACGTTCAAAGCCAGCTTTTCGGCGACAAGCCTGCCCTCGGGAAGCTCATCACCCTCAACGGCATCGCACTGGACGTCATCGGGATTATCAAGAAGGCCAGCTTTCTGGGTCAAAGCACCGGACAAATGGTCCTCGTCCCCTTATCCACCGCTCAGAAGAAATGGGTCGGCGGCAACAGAATTGACTACATACTCCTGAGACCAAAGCCGGGCGTGAAGAGCGAGGACGCGATGGACGCCGTTTGGCGCGCTATGATGATCCGAAGCGGTAACCGCGCCATCTACCGAATCGACTCCAACGAGTCAATGGCGCAGGCGGTCAACAAAGTCATCGGAGGCGCAGGTGTCGTCCTCGCCGGAATCGCCGCTCTCTCGCTCCTTGTCGGCGGCATTGGAATCATGAACATCATGCTCGTTTCTGTTACCGAGCGGACTCAGGAGATCGGTCTCAGAAAGGCTCTGGGCGCCAGAAGAAGCGCCATCCTCCAACAGTTCTTGATCGAGGCCGCATGCCTCAGCATGCTCGGGGGGCTCATCGGCATGTTCATCGCATGGACCCTAGGCAATATATTCACGATGCTCTCGATCCAATACAAGTGGTTCACGGACATGGGGCTCTCCCTTCCATTCCCGATCACCGCCGCCATCGCCAGCGCCCTCTTCAGCGCCCTCATCGGAATGATCTTCGGCCTCTACCCCGCCATCTCCGCCAGCAAACTAGACCCCATCATCGCCCTAAGGCACGAGTAATTGGCGAAGAACCACATCCACCCACCCCTCCACGGGGGTGGATGGTGCAGCTCCGCATTTCCACATCACACCGCAGCGCAAGCATCGAATTGCAGTTACATTTCCAGCGAGGAAAAGCGGGGGAAAGGGCGTTTGTAGCACAGGTGCGGTGGGCTTGGCTTTTCGTTCGGCGAGTGTTTAGCGAAGGAGGGATACATAAAAGCCCTTTTGGTTCTAGGATTGGACTCGGTGTGCGTTTAGTGTAAGCATCTGGGCCAAAAAAGGGGACCATAAAAGCCCTTGTTGCTCCGATTGGCTTGACTGTAGAACTCCGACTTCCCGTTGCGGAAAGCGGGGCACAGGGCGTTTTTTGTAGCACAAGGGCGGCCGGGGCAGTCGGACCTGACTTTTTTGTTCGGCGAGTGTTTAATGGAAAGGAGATACATAGCCCCTTTCGGTCCTAGGATCGGGCTCGGTGTGCGTTTAGTGTAAGAGGGGACCATAAAAGCCCTGGTTGCCCCGATTGGCTTGGCTGTTGAACTCCGACTCCCCGTTGCGGAAAGCGGGGCAAACGGCGTTTTTGTAGCACAAGGGCGACGGAGGCAGGGACGTGCATTTTTGGTTCGGTGAGTGTCTAGCGAAGGAGGGATACATAAAAGCCCTTTTGATCCTAGAACCGGGCTCGGCGTGTTTTAGTGTGGGAGGGGACCATAAAAGTCGCCGGGGGGCCCGAGACGCTATTCTGTTGTCAAAGAGGTTGCGACTTCGCGCACTGGTGATTATACGGGGGTTTCTGTCAAAATAGTAGACAGATGGCTGCTAATATTTGA
>JANYLD010000410.1 GCA_025363835.1 Armatimonadota bacterium | reverse complement strand
CGACGAGGGGGGCGAGGAGGCCGCCTTGGCTGTGGCCGTATAACCCCACCTTCTTAGGATCGACCTCTTTCCTGCGGGCCATGAACCGGACCATGGTAGCTGCATCGCCGGCGAGGGTGTCGTAGTCTGCCCTTTGCCAGTCGCCGGTTGATTTCCCTACTCCTCGCTTGTCATAAACGAGGGCGGCGATGCCGTGGCGGGCGAACCAGTCTGCGAGGAACATCGAGGCGAAGCGGTTCTCGGGGCCGGCCCCATGCATGAAGACGACTCCCGGCAAGTGGACGCCGCTTGGCATAAGGAGGGTGCCGGCTAGGACAACTTTGCCGCTCGGCACGGTGATATTTCGCTTTTCATAGGGGGTTGCGTCCTCGGCCGCCGATTGGTGAAGGGAGAACGCTCCGGGTTGATTACCGTCTGTAAACGTCCCGGATAGGACCTCTGGAGTGAGCTTGCCGTGAAAATGGGCCGTCGTCTGGTCGCCTACTAAGTCCCAGTCAACGCCAGTAGCGGACACCACAACATTTGAAAATGGAATGTCCTGCACGCGCAGCTCGGTTGAGGAAAACGTCCCCTTCCAACCTGATGGATTTTGCGAAAACTCGACACTTACGGGAAGCGAGTCTCCACGCTTGATCCAGACACCCGTCCAGTGGCCGCTGGGCTGGTTTTGGGGGAGGGAGGCAAGGCAGATTCCAACGAGCAGGACGGGGTAGAGCATTTGTTTTACTTTCCGAGAATGACGGTGCCGGGAGATCGGCGCTTTGTTAATCGGGAGGGCCGAATGGCCCGTTGAGACGATTCAGATCACCGATGTGGGAGGCCTCATGCGGAACCTGCTCCGGTTAAGCCCACTTCGCATACCTCTTGTCCAGCGATGACGAAGACGCGGTCTCCGGCCGCTGGGTAGACGGTGGCGGCGCCGGTGAAGTCTCCAAAGGCTGGGAGGACTCCGATTTTGGGACCGAACCAAAAGCACGGGAGGCGCTCCGCTTGTCGCCCGAGCCCCACGAGGCGGACGGCGGGGTGGATGTGGCCGGCGAGGACGTAGCCACGTTCATCAGGCTCGGGGTGGTGTTTTAGGACGAAGCCCTCGATCGGGAGCTCCTGTACCGTGTCCATTTCCAAATCTGAGGGCAAAGAGCCGGACTTTTTGTCGTGATTGCCTTCTACGAGGATCATTTCCGTGTGTTGGTGTCTGTGGCGCCAATCAAGGAGGAGTTCGTGGATTGTTTCTGTTCTTCCTTGCCTTGCATGCCAGAAATCTCCGAGGATGAGGAGTCTTTTCGCGCCGGTCTCGTTTAGAAGTTTCGTTAAGTTGTTCAGAGTCGATTCACTGCTGCCGGTCGGTACAGCGACGGATTCGGCCCGGAAGGCGGCGCCTTTGCCGATATGGAGGTCTGCGACCAAGAGCGCGTTCTGGGAAGGCCAGAGCAAGGCTCGTTCGGGGAAGAGGTCCAGCTCTTCCCTGCCTATCTGAACCTGAATCGGGCGGCCCTGCACGTGTTTAGTATATCTTCGTCTACTGCAAGCCCAAGCGTGGACAAAGCTGCCTTTGACGGGTCAACTCGTGAATTGGACTCGGATGGGGTCCTTCGTGAACTGAGAGGCCAAAGAGGTCACTCGCTTTACCGCTTCTTGGCGGGCCACATCTTTAATGCCCCCCTGCAATGCCGCTTCGGTGAATTGGGAAGCCGAAAGGTGCTCTGCATCGAGACCGATGTTAGGATCGCGCCAAAGCATCCCCGAGTGCTCGTCGAATACGCGGGCGGTTGCGTGTGGCTGGTAGAGGGCAACCTTCGGCAAGGTGATAACCCACGTCGTCCCCACGCGCTCCACCTTCGACTGGCCCATGTTGAATCCCGCTTCCACGCTTCCCGAGACCGAAAGCAGCGCTTTGTTGTCCGTCGCCGAATGAACCAAGCTCGCCATGTAAGGTATCGGTCTCGCCCAATCGGCAGGTTCTCTGGAGGTTTCATGCTCGAAAACGCGCGAGTAATTGAACCTTGCGGTGTGAAGGTCACCCAAGGACTGAACGCTGTTCAAAAGCAGGGGCTCAGGAGATTGCTCATGGCCGCTTGAATGATTAAATAGCACAACAAAACAGACAAGAGTTGCCAATGCCAACCATGGGCTTCGATCGCGCAAGAACTTCACCTTGCTTGCTACGCCTAGCCAGAACTTATTGTTTGACCGTTGACCCGGCCGCCTTTTCCAGTTGGAGGGCCATCGATTCAATCCGATCCCTGACCGATTCGGTTGTCAACTGTTCGCGCAGCCGGTCCACGAGAATTGGAAAGGCGAAGGGAGTTGGGCGGCTTGGCGTTTTTAAGAGGATATGGGAGCGGTTGAGGCGCTCCAGGGTTCGGAAGAGGCGGGTCTCTTCCAATTGGCGTTCCAGCACTTCCCTGTTGGCTTGATGCAATAACATGTTATCTGGGTCGTATCGCAGAAAGACATCGTAAAAGAGTCCGCTCGAGGCTTGGATTTGGCGGACGCTCTTTCGTCTACCGGGCATTCCCTCAAAGACAAGGCCCGCAATGCGAGCAATTTCTCGGAACTGGCGCTTCGCCATTTCTACCGAGTTGAGGCTTTCACGGATGTCATTAGCGAGGTTCATCGGCGATAGCAGTCCTTCGTCGAGGACTTCTTCAATTGGCGTCGGTTGGCGTGCAAGGAGTTCGAAGCCGTAATCGTTGGCGGCCAGACTGAATGTGATGGGCCGGGAGCGGGAGATGCGGTAGGCAAAGAGAGCTGCGAGGCCTTCGTGGACGAGCCGTCCTTCGATGGGATAGACGAAGAGGTGAAAGCCCTCGCGGGTCTTGACTTGCTCGATCAAGAGTTCGTCGAAGCCAGGGATAGCAGACCATTTGGCTTGGACTTCGAGGAGCGGCTGGAGGAGGTGCATTTCATCGCTTTCGAGGACGCCGTGCTTGGCATCGTCCAGTTTTTCTCTAATTCCGGCGGCAAGCTGGTCGGAGATCGGCATTCTCATTCCACTCCATTTCGGAACGGCGCCCTCAGTACTGGGCGCTTTGCGCACCCAAGCCGTCATGTCCTTGACGCGGACGAACTCGAGGACGCGTCCAGAAAAGACGAAACGATCGCCGGGACGGAGGCGGCTGAGGAAGTTTTCTTCGACCGAGCCAAGCCTTTGACCCTTGAGGTACTGAACCGTCATGGCCGACTCGGACACGATGGTGCCGATGGAGGCTCGGTGGCGTGAGGCGATTCTTTTGTCTTCGACGACGTAGCGCCCGTCTTCGCCCTGGACGATGCGGTGGTACTCAGGATACGCCTTGAGAGCGTCCCCGCCCCGGGTGACAAAGTCTAGGCACCACGACCATTCATCGTTGGTCAGCTCGGAGTAGGCTCGAGTGCTTTCAACTTCGGCCCTAAGCTCTGCCTCGATGAAGCCCTCGCCCGCCGCGATGGTGACCATGTGCTGGACAAGGACGTCGAGCGGCCGCTTAGCCCCCTCCCTCGACTCGATCCTCTTACCGGCAGCGGCGTCTCTTGCCGCAGCGTTGTCGATCAGTTCGAGCGCGTAGGTGGGTACACAGGTGACGCGGCTGGCAACTCCCGGCCGATGGCCGCTACGACCTGCGCGTTGAATGAGACGGGCGACACCTTTGGGGCTGCCGACTTGAAGCACGCGATCGACGGGAGAGAAGTCCACTCCGAGGTCGAGGCTGGAAGTGCAGATAACGGCACGATAGCGGCCTGAGCGGAGCCCGTCTTCCACCACCTCCCGGTCTTCCCTATCGAGCGATCCGTGGTGAAGGCCGATTTGGCCTTCCCAATCCGGGCGCAGCTCCAAAATGCCCTTGTACCAAATCTCTGTGTGGGCCCGGGTGTTGCAGAAGATGAGGGTCGTTCCCGTCGTCTCGAGCTCTTGCACTACAAGGGGGATCATCTGTGATCCGATCTGGCCGGCCCACGGAAATCGCTCGATCGTGGGCGGCATCAAGGAATCGATGAAGATAGGTTTTGGCACGTCTCCTTGTACAAGCACGCCTTCCCGCCCGATTCCAACAAGTGTTTGCAGGGCTTCATCCAGGTTGCCAAGCGTGGCGGAGAGCCCCCAGGTGCGAAGCGCTGGTTGGAAGGATCGTAGCCGCGCGAGAGCGAGCTCGGTTTGGACACCGCGCTTGCTCGACATGAGCTCATGCCACTCGTCGACGATGACACAGCGCAAGCTGCTCAAAAGCTCCCGGGCCTCGGGCCTGGAAAGCATGATGGTCAGACTTTCGGGGGTGGTAACGAGCGCGTCCGGCATCTCTTTGGCTTGCTTTGCCTTTTGGTAGGAGCTTGTATCTCCGGTCCTGGCCTCCACCCGCCAATTCATGCCGAGCTCTTCAAGTGGAGCTCTTAGGGCGCTGACCGTGTCCGCGGCGAGAGCGCGCAGAGGGGTAAGCCACAGGACTTTTAATTTCGGATATCGAATCGCGGATTGCGGATCTTTTGCTCTTCTGGATGCGCCTTCCCCACTCGCAGATCCGAGATCAAACATCCCAGATTCCAAAAGCGGTCCCATCCAGGCAGCTAATGTCTTACCCGTTCCCGTCGCGGAGTGGATGAGGCCGCTGTGGCCCGTGAGATAGGAGTGCCAAACGTCCGTCTGGAACTGAAAAGGCTGCCAGCCGCGAGCAGCGAACAGGTCGAGAGCGCGCGAGATGGAGGCCTCTTGGTCGTGCTTCGGCAAAGCCACGATGAGATTAGACGCTTGGGGAAAGCATGAAGGATGAAGGCGGAGGCGTGTGTACGCATGTTCACGAGCTACGTCTATTGCCAGCAGGCCTCTGCTGCTCCCAAAAAGCCCGTGCATGTTTCAGCACCTGAGCGCGGTCGAACGTTGTTAGAAACGACGACGACAACGACGGCGACTGAGCCTTTCAGATCACCTATTCTTGCTGGCCGGGCTCCCCGCCCTGCCTTCTACGTTTGGGACTAGAGGGCCTTGAAATTTGGAGGACGGCATGCGGGATGAGTCGAAGTCCAAGTCCGCTTAAGGCCACCAAACAGCTTGGAGAGCGGTCTACAATCATCTCGCATGCCTGAGTTGCCTGAAGTCGAAACCGTTTGCCGCGTGATGCGGCGGGCTCTGGTTGGCAAGAAGATCAAAGAGGTGGAGGTCGTGCCGGATACGATTATTTTTGGGTCCACGCCTGCCGAAGCAATTCAGCGGGCTTTGGAGGGGCAGCAGGTGAAGGCCATAGGTCGAAAGGGAAAGACCTGGTGGATCGAGTTAGAATCCCCGCCCCTGCTCTTTGGGCATCTCGGGATGACAGGGTGGATCAGGGAGCTTGGCAAGGCGACTGTTCGGTTGCGGGAGCATGGAAATGCACCGTTGGACGACGAAGAGGGCCGGCCACGGTTTTTGAAGCTTCTCTTGACCGCCGAGGACGGCACACGAGTTTCTCTAACGGATGCACGGCGGCTGGCACGGGTTTGGTTGAGCGAGGATCTGGGGACGGACGCGAAGCTGAAAAAGCTTGGGCCGGATGCTTTTGATGCTTTGCCTAAGGGGAAGGCATTCGGTGATCTTTTTAGGAAACGTCAGGCTCCCATTAAGGCGTTGCTGATGGACCAGGCGATCCTTGCCGGCCTGGGAAATTGGTTGGCGGACGAGGTCCTGTATCAAGCGAAGATCGCGCCGAAGCGTGCGGCTGCTTCCCTATCCGACAAGGAGTTCGCCCGTCTGCGGTCTGCTATTGTTGAGGTGCTGGCGCTTGCGGTTGAAGCGGGCGCGAATAGTGAAAAGTATCCGGACACCTGGCTGTTTCACCATCGGTGGGGTGGGAAGCGCGGGTCAGATGCTGTCGGGAAGCACAAGATTGTGAGGGAAGAAGTCGGCGGGCGCACGACGGCTTGGGTGCCGTCGGTTCAGAAATGATGTCTTGGAATCCGCCCAAGGACATGCGGGCGATTACATTTAGGCTGCCACTCTGGTGTAGTGCAAATGCCACTGAGTCCTCCAGGTCTTTCCGCCATCTTTGCTTCCCTGCCAGTTCCAGTCGAACGAATTCGCAGTGATTGCGCTGAAAACCATGCGCTGTATGCCGCCTCTCGGCGAAGCCTGAGTCGAGAGGATCATCTGGCCATCGGAGAATGCGCCGTTTAGGGCGATGTATGCGCCGCCGTTGTCCACCCACGTTTGATGCCACATCTTTCGATTGGGGTCATAGGCAGAAACGCTCATGCCGTTTAGTCCCTTCATGCGGAAGTTCTCTTGGATGACGTGGGCGTCGAGGATGCGTACGACGTGGTTTGTGGCCGACGTCGGTGTTTTTTGGCCCGTTGGCGAAGTCATCTCGCCCTGACACTTCCAACTGCCCACCCAGAAATCAAGGTCGTGGGCTGGGTTCTGTAGGTGCGGAGCCAGGGTCAGTGCCGCCAGTATTCCGACAGAGAATATTGTCATGCAACGTTGTACGCAAAGACCTCACCGTTCTGCTGCATGACTTATGCGATTAAACAATGGGTCCTTTCAGGAGAGCCTTGACGCTTTCGAGAGTGTCGGCTTCGTCAGCCTTCTTGTCTTGGCGCCAGCGTTGAATTCGGGGGAAGCGGACGGCGATGCCGGCTTTGTGGCGGTTGGAGAGTTGGATTTGCTCGAAGGCTAGCTCCATGACGAGTTCTGGTTTAACCACTCTGACGGGCCCGAACTTTTCAGTGGAGTTGCGGCGGACCCAGTTGTCTACTTTCCTGATCTCTTCGTCGGTGAGGCCGGAATAGGCTTTGGCGAAGGGGACTAGCTTGCCGTCTTCCCATACACCGAAGGTGTAGTCGGTGTAGAGGCTGGCTCGCTTACCGCTGCCTCGTTGGGCGTAGATGAGGACAGCGTCTACCGTGAGTGGCTCGATTTTCCATTTCCACCATGCGCCCTTCTTGCGGCCGACTTGGTAGGGGGCGTCTTTGCGCTTGATCATGACGCCTTCCACGTTCAGTTCCCTTGCGGCTTGGCGTTGGGCCGTGAGGTCTTGCCAGTCTTTAGCCTCTAAGGGAGTGGCGAGGAGAAGGCGGGATTGGGGGTTCGCGGTTGGTGTTAGCGTGGGTTGCGGAGGTTTGTTTGAAGTTACGGGTGGCGGGGTAGTGAGGGTTTCTTCGACCCCTTCAGGGTCGTTTGCATTTGTTCTGGGCTGTCCGGGGGTATCCGCGGTCCCCCTTCGCGTTGCTGCGGAGAATCGCTCCGACCCCCGGCTACTTTTTTTGACCCCTCCGGGGTCTCCGGAAAGGTGGTTGGAAGTGTCTGAGCCGGAAAGGTGATGGGAGGTGTCTGAGGCGGCCGTAGTGCTCAATCCGATTCCGTCGGAGGAGGATTCTTGAGCCTCACTTGCTACAGGCTTGGCATGAAGTGATACGGAGGAGTTGGACGGGAGCGGTGGCAATTCACCCAGGGCTCGTGTCGCCAGACGAGGCTCGGCGCTGAGGGCATTTTCCGGGAGAGTTACAAGTTCTGGTTGGAGGGGTGCCGCTTGGTTGGCCTCCTTGATTATTCTGGTCAACGCTTCCCTTCTTTCCGTGGTTGTCCGTTCCCGCCAGTCTTCGCCGTTGATCTCAAGGAGATCGAAGACGACCACCACGACGGGGACGTCGGTTAGGATTTTTTTGCCGAGGATTTTTCTTCCAATTCTCTTTTGGAGTTCTAGGAAAGGCATGGGCTTGCCTTCTCTCCAGGCGAGGATCTCGCCGTCCAATACTGTGCCGTCGGGCAGGGAGTCGCAGACCGCTTTGATCTCTGGGAAGCGCTCGGTGATGAGGTCTTCTCCCCTGGACCAGATAAAGCTTTCTCCTTTTCGGCGGATCAGTTGGGCCCGGATGCCGTCGAATTTCCATTCGACTTGCCAGTCCTCTAAAGGGCCGAGGTTTTGGGGTTCGCCTTCTAGGGGGTGGGCGAGGCAGAAGGGGTACGGGCGGCTGATGTTCGCGTCGTCGGTTTCTGGGCCGATAAGCCATTGGTAGAACTCGAGCGATGGGGTCCAGTCGCCCATGAGGCGGTGGGCGATGACGTTGCTGGCGATGCCGCTGGCTTTACCGATGGCGCGGACGACCAGATCTTGGGAGACGCCGACTCGCCAGGCGCCGGTGATGAGCTTGTTGAAGACGAGGCGCTCGGTGCGATCCAGTTCTGACCAGGCTTGGTGGAGGGCCGTGCGTTGCTCTTCGTCGGTCATCGTGCCGAGTGGAAGGAGGCGTTCTCGGACCCAGTAATCAAAGGACTCGGTGGGATCTTCTGGGTTCGTTGGGGCTTGTGGGAGGCAATCTTGCGGCACTTCTGTCGTCCCGGAACCCCCTACCCCAACCCCTTCCCCCTCCTCCTTCGTCGCAAGGGGCAGGGGCTCGGAAGGGAGAATTGAGGCGATCGTTTCTGCCAAGTCCCCGACCGCTTCATAGCATTCGAAGAAGAGCCAGTCTGGGATTCCGGCAAGTTCGGCGGCCCAGACCTGAAGTTTGGTGGTGATGACGAGGCGTTTGGGGCGGCGGCCGGTTAGGAAGTTGACGGCCCAGGCCGCGTCTTGGGGCGGGGCGGTGCGGAAGTAGTGCTCCATGGCGACTACCTTTTCGGTGGTCTTGTTGGTCTCGTCGATGGCGGCG
>JANYLD010000394.1 GCA_025363835.1 Armatimonadota bacterium | reverse complement strand
TTGATGCATACATCGCCCAGCGTAATGCGCATCCCACACCCTTTGTGTGGACCAAAACGGCACAGGAGATCTTGGTGAAAGTGAACCGGGCCAGGATCGCCCTGGATAAGACACGAACAGCATGAATCACTACACTAGCTGTGACACAATATTCGTGACTTCAGGCGATTCGTGGAACAACTGACGAATCTCGGTCGTTAACTTCGCCGCCTGGTCGAAGGAAATATCCACGGGCATCGTGGCACGCATAAGCCCTCGGGGAAAGCGGCGCTAAAGACGCCGCACTCCATATTCGGACGTGAGGATTTTTCAGACTTACCGGCCAAAGAATTCTCCGGGTGAAGGCCAGTCCTTATCCGGAGGTAGCACAAGTTTCCTTCCTGGGCGGGCGTAAACGAAGCTGGCGCCGCCCATGTCATAGCATCCATCCCACAGCAGTCCGTAGCGTTCGACGAGGGGGAATCGGACGGGTGAACGGTCGCCATAATAGTTACCCATTCTAAGCGTTTGAGGGCCAAGGCTTATGCCCTCGAGCATGAGCTTGCTGCCGTGAATGTTGTAAGTGCCATTCATGTCCTGGTTCTTCGAATGCCAGGTGAATGTTCCGTCTGCCTTGAGGAGAAGCTTCGCTTCCTGTTTTGGATGGGCTTCTGCGATGTCCCCGCTTGTAACCCGCCAGGCCGTCCACTCCCCCAAAAGGGAGGGCGCTTTGCCTTGCTGGGGGCTGCCGGCCATGAGACAGGCAATAAGAAGGGCCGTCATATTTCTAGTATATGACGGCCCTGAGCAAACGTGTGAAGTCCAGTTAGGAGGACTCTTCTTCGCCGCCGGCTGCTTCTTCGGCTTCTCCGCTGGCTGCTGCTGCTTCCTCGCCTTCGGCGGTCTGCGGGGTGAGGTCGGCTTCAGTGACGGCTCGGATGATCTGAACCGTGAAGAGGGTGGCATCGGGCGCGCTGATGAGGTCGACTCCGGCTGGGAGTTGGACGCTGTGCGCGGACACCGAGTCGCCGACACCCATATGCGAGACGTCGATCTCGAGATGCTCGGGCATGTCGGCCACCTTGCCGCGGAGTTTGACGTGGGAGGTCGGCTGGGTGAGCATCGCTTCTCCGTCGGAAACCGCTTGGGGGGTGCCGACCGAGATGACGGGGACGTCCAGTTTCAGGACGTCGTCCTCGCCGACCTCTTGGAGCGTCGCGCTGAGGGCCTTGTGGTGCAACCAGTCGTAGGTCTGCTGCTTGAGAATGACCTTGATCGTCTTCTCGCCGTTGAGCTTGACCTCGAAGCGGCCGTGGCCGTCCGCGTGCTTGAGAGCGTCTCTCAATTCTTGTACGGGCGCCATGAGGTTGATCGTGGTGTGATCGCGGCGGGTGAGGGCGAGGGGGATGATGCCGTCCCTTCTCAGGTGGGTCGGCTTGGTCTTCTTAACGTCTCTAGTTTCAACTTGCAGCGCAGGCATTATTTCTCCAAAATTTCGGCCGGGGCCGCGTTTTGTGGACCTATTATGGCATGGCGGGTGGTTAGGGGATGATGTGGTGATGATGTGATGAGGTGATGATGTGAGCAGGGCCCCTCAAGAGGAGGCATTTCACACTCTAATATCAGGGGGACTTAACACAAAGGACACGAAGAACCACAAAGAATCACAAAGAGCGGAGTGGCTGGCTCATCACTTCATCAGCCCTGCAAACTCCGCGTACCTCTCAAAAAGTTTGTGCGCCGCCGGGTAGCACGAGTGGGGGGACATGAAGTGGGGGAATTCGAACGTGATTATTTTTTCTGCGGTGGTCGCAGCGGACTCTAGTTTGAAACGGAGGTTGCGCCAGTCGGCGGGAGGGAATTTTATGGGCATGTCTCGGTCGAAGGACTCGAGGTTCGACCACCAGACGTTGTGGAGGAATCCACCCGTCGGATTGACGGAGATCGACACTTGCCGGAAGTCGTAGTTGTTCGTGGCCGACGGGTCATAGGCGGCGCCGACGATCTGGACGGTCAGGTGGCCGAGCGCACGCGTCGTGGGATCAAACGTG
>JANYLD010000358.1 GCA_025363835.1 Armatimonadota bacterium | reverse complement strand
ACCACCGTCGGCAACGTAAGAGTCCTCCCTCAAAGCCTCCAAGACTCCTATGACCGCCTCAAGGAGGTCGTAGACAATGACTCTGGAAGAGCTTGAGTCCGCTGCCAAAGAGTGCATCGCCTGCCGACTCTCGGAGAAGAGAAGAAATGTAGCCTTCGGAGACGGCAACCCCAACTCCCCCCTCGTGCTCGTCGGCGAGGGCCCCGGCGACCAAGAAGATCAGCAGGGCAAACCATTCGTCGGCAAAGCCGGCCAACTCCTCAACAAAGCCCTCGCCGATGCCGGTCTCAGCCGAGAGATTGTCTACATCACTAACACCGTCAAGTGCCGCGCCGCCGACTGGTCCACCGGCAAACCCGTCAACCGCCCGCCCACAGACGATGAAACCCTCACCTGCCGTCAGTGGCTCGTCCCCCAGCTTGCCCTCATCAAGCCCCAAGTGATCCTTTGCATCGGCTCCCCCAGCGCGAAGAACCTAATCAAAAAGGACTTCAAGATCACGGTCGATCGAGGCCGCTACTTCCCGTGTGAGTTCGCAAGAACCGCCATCGCCACCCTCCACCCCGCATACATCCTCCGCCAACAAAGCCCCACCAACGACGGCGGCTACTCCCTACTAGTAGCGGACCTCATGAAAGCCTGGGAAGCGGCCCAAAAACTGGCGAGCAAACCTCCAAGGCCACAAGCAGTACCTGCCGCCCTGATCGAATAACATCCCGGGGAGGGGGACGCTCCGTCGTGACCACCATTCGGCCGATCGCTCAACTACCCCGCCCGATATGGGCTTGAAAGCCTGCACCAATCGGCAACAAAGGACATCACCCCATAGGCGTTGAATAAGGGCAAGCCAGCGACCCCGGAGTGGTCAGAAGAAGGTAGCCGGTGAGTCGCAGTAATCTCGCCCAAGTCTTCGAAGGCGAGATTGCGTAGACCACCGGAGAGGAAAGGAGTATAGAAACACCTCCCCTGCTGCCCTCCATGCCCTAAAGTGGCGCGGAACGCTGTGGCTGCGGGGGAGGTCCGTGAGTCTCCGAACCGGGAGGGGGTGCAGGTCAAGCTAATGCATTAAGGCGCAACGCATCTTGCATCACGAAATGAATGGCTTCATCAACCCGCCTCGCCCGCCACCGCGCCAGCAGGCGGCTTAACCGAAAACGTCTCCGCGCTCGCAACGAGCTTGTCCACATGATTGAAGGCAAACACGGTCTCCTCCAAAACTTCGCGCTGCGGCTGAACGATCTCCAAAACCCAACTCCAACCCGCACGTCCATCAAGAGACCATGATCGCCCTATTGAGCCTCTTCATAGCAACGATGGAATTCAAGGACATAGCCGGTAGCCAAGACGGATCAACCCTAGCGATCATGAGCGATCTAGGGAACGTCGACATCTGGCGCTTGGCAAAAAGGCCGGTCTTGCTCAGGACCATTCGAATACAAGGAAGCCCAGGAGATCCGCAGCTCCCGCACCTTGCGGTCTCTCCGCATGGCGAGCGACTGGCCGTAGCCCTTTCAGAAAGGCCGATCCGCATCTACCAGCTGCACCCCTTCCACCTCGTCTCCGAGCTACCCATGACAAGCGGAACGACGCCAATAACGCCCTATGCATACACCTGGCAACCCAGAACCAACCGGCTCGTCGCCCTAACAAGTAACGACGAATCATTCATGGAAACCGGCTCACCGGCTCACTGGAAAAAGCTTCCCATCACCTGCCAGCTTGTTTGGATGCACAACGGAAAAATGGCCGCGGGCACAACGTCCACGGGGGCGGCATTGATTGAAGTCGAAACCGGCAAAGTGTTTCAAAAATTCGAAGAGCAGCTAGAAACGGATCGGCCCCTCGCTCTCTCGCCAGACGGCAAATACCTCATCACGGCCGGAGAAGACCCTACATGGCACGGCCCCGAAATCGCAACCGGCGCCCCGGCACCAACCGGCGTAGCGTACATTCACAACGGAACCTTCAAGGTATGGCGAGTCAAAGACGGAAAGCGCATCCGCCTCCTGCCCGGCTATCCGACTAGCTGGGATAACCCGCGCATCGCCTTCCTCGGCCCGCACCAACTGGCTCTCGTCAACACCGGTGACGTTTACGACGTCGAGACGGGAAAAAGAGTCCGCGGATTCAAGCCGCCAAAGACCTACGCCTATGACCGGTTCCTCCTCCCCCAAGACCCAACCCACCCGCTCCAGTTCCACTTCATCAAGCTGCCGGCATCGGGTTAAGGATCATCTGTGAACACCGCCGCGCGCCATTTCTTAAGCGGACAATCAAGGGAGCACCGCCGCCGGCCAACCCCAACTGTAGCCGTCTGCTTGCCCGACGACGATACGGCAACGCGCAAACAAATCAAGGATTTCGCCGAGCACCTCTAATCGCTATGCATACCTGCCACCGCACCCGTCGGCGGCTTAACCGAAAACGTCTCCGCGCTCGCAACGAGCTTGTTCACATGATTGAAGGCAAACACCGTCTCCTTCAACACCTCGCGCTGCGGCTGCACGATCTGCACCGCCTCAAGCTCTCCGCCAGGCTTGTCCAGCGTCCAGGCAATCATATTCTGGTCCCCGTTGGTTTTCCAGCCAAAGCTGCACATGAACGCCTTCGGTCCGTCAGCCGCGTCCGTCCAACTCCCTGCCTGCCAATCGCCCTTCACCGTCGGCCCCAATAGAGCGTCATCGAGCCCAAACGAAGCCAAAACTGCTCGCTCGGTGGTGCATTTCTCGTAGGTCTGCGGCTCGTGCCCTTGCTTCACCAGGAGGCCAGACTTTCCATTCCAAACTCCATAAGAACCATCGGTCTCGACCCTTATTTTCGAAGGCGACGTGATCAAGACAAGATGGACCGTTGGCGCCTGCGTTTGCGCCGCATCGGTGATTGAAATCCGCAGTAAGTCCGTCGAGACCTTGGCCTCTCTTTTCAAAAATTGCTTAATGGACACCGCAGGATCAGAAGGGATGCTCACCTGAATCACAATTGCCGCCACGACACCTAACATTCCGACATTGTATTCGTTGGGCTAAGATCGCCAATGGAGACGGCGGCCCTGAAAGAACTCAAACCCATAGCCGCAGTCTTCCTCGCCTACTTCCTCGTCCTCGTCGTACTCTACTGGACCACCCTCAACGGCGGCCCGCTCATCGACGACTTCCGCCTACTCGACACCGCCAAACACGGCGGCTGGCTCGCCAATTTCCCCGCCACCACCCCCGTCGTCGGCCTCTTCTGGCGCCCCATGATCTCCATCCTCCTCAAAGCAGAATGGAGCCTCTTTCACCTCAACTTTGCCGGCTACCGCCTCGTCAGCGCCGCCCTTTGCGCCCTCACCGCCGTCTCTATCTACGCGGTCATCAACAACCTGACCCAAAGCCGAAAGGCTGCCGTCGTCGCCGGCCTGTTCTTCATCCTTTGGCCCTCCCACCCCGAGACGGTCGTCTGGATCGCCGGCCAAACCGACGGCCTCGCCACGTGCCTATCCTGGCTCGCCCTGTGGGCCTTCCTTATCAATAGGCAAAAGCCGCCTTGGCGAAGCGTTCTCTGGCTCGCCCCCCTCATCGCGGCCCTCCTTGCAAAGGAATCCGCCGTCGTTATGCCATTCCTCATCCTAGCTATCGCCATCACATTGCCGCCCAGCCCCTCTAAGGGGCAAAAAGCCGGCCGAGTAACTCTCTCCGCCTCCATGCTCGCCCTGACTTTCGGATATCTGTGGTCGAGAAGCCAAATGCTCCACCAATCTCTCCTCGGAGGTGGCTACCAAACCCGCACATCGCGAAGCCTTCCCCAAGGAGTGCTCAGTGGCCTCCTCAACTACCACTTGAGCCTCAATCTTCTCAACGCCTACGCCCCCCTCAGCAACCGATTCTTCACCGGAGTCCTCGGCTGGGCGCCAGAGTCGCTCGTTGCCATTCTCATCGTGTTTGGTGTCGGCGCGGTAATTCGACAACTCCCCAGGTCGCCCCGCCGCAACCCAATCGAAAGACGCCTCACCCCATTTGCCTTAGCGGCCAATCTCCTCATCGCGCTCGGAGCCGTCTTCGGCCCTTATCCGCTGGCATTCCTCCTCTCTGTAGCCGAAATCCCCATGGGCCTGCTAGCAATCGTTATCCTCCTCGCCCTTGCCACCGCCCTCGCCTACAAAAACAAAGCCCAAATCGGCGCACAAGCCCGATTCATCGCGGCTAACAACGCCACCCTCAAAATCCCCGTCGTCGCCCTCGCCGCGTGCGTTGTCCACGAGGCAGCCCTAAGCCGAGTCGCCCAACAAACCGTCTACGTCTACGCCGCCTCCTTTTGGCTCATCCTCTTCCTCACCCGCCCGCTAAAAACCGCCGTCTCGAGCCCGATACCCAAGGCGGCACTTGTCTTCGCCTTTGCCAGCGTCGTCGCGCTCATCCCAATCCTCACCATCCGTCAAGTCGACGACAATCTCGCGCTCGCCCGCCTTTCGTATCTCGCCACCACTTTCTCAGTCCCCGCCCTCGTCCTCGGCATAACCGCGGTCGCCCACCAAAAGCGAGTTAAGCAACTGACGCTAGCCGCGGTTGGCCTAATTCTCCTAACCGCACTCGTCCCCGTCGTTCAAACCTGGACCCGCTCCGTCCGCGTCTCCAAAGCCTATGTGGAAGCACTCCGGCAATCGAAGGCTCAACGAATCTATGTCCTCGCTTCCCCCGGCATCGTTCCCTCTGCCACGACCTTCGTGCTCGGCGGCCCCTTTCTAGACGCCTCCGGCAAGCTCGTCCGAGACGACAACCCCCAAGTCATCCCCGCCTACTACGCCGACAGCTTCACTGCAGGCGATCACCTCCAAATCGACTCCATAGGCGACGAGACATGGCGCGTCTCCGCAGTTGCCGGTAAAAGCAAAAACCGGAGCGGCAATCTGCTCCTCTTGCCTTGCTTCCAGAATTCGCCCACGTCGTCCTTTCAATCCAAGATCGTTCCCGGAAACAGTAATGCGGTGGATGTGACGATCAAAGACGTTCAGCCCAGCGACCTAGTCCTTGGAGTCACGGAGCGAGGAGTATTACAAGTAAGCAGGCGCGCGGCTAAAGCACCCTGAGAAAAGAAGGATGATTTCGCACGCCAACGGGACATATTCATTCTCAAACCCTCGCGCCTTTGTGAATTCCGATAACCGATAGTCGACCACGTCCCCCTCCGCGATCCTGCCAAACCTCCGCGCCCTCCGCGTGAATCCCGAAATCCCATCCGAACGATTTACGATTTACGACTTACGACTAACTCCCCCAACAGTTACAATAAAAGGACATGACGGCCCTCCTTCTCCTCGCCTTCACCGCCACGCACCAAATGCAAATGGGCTCCAACGCCCAGAACCCGCCCCCTGCCCTAAGAAAGGGCCTCGGCGTTGTCCACCACGGAGTCAGCACCACTAACCGAAGAGCCCAGCTCTTCTTCGACCAGGGCCTCGCCCTCTGCTACGGCTTCAACCACCACGCCGCCATCGAATCATTCGCGGAAGCCGCGCGCCTGGACCCACACCTTGCCATGGCACATTGCGGTGAAGCCTACGCGATGGGCATGAACATCAACCTCCCCATCGACTCCGATACCAACAAAGCCGCCTACGCCGAGGCCCAGAAAGCGGTCGCCCTGGAAAGCTACGCCACACCCCATGAACGCGAGTGGATAAACGCCGTCGCCGCCCGCTACAGCAACGAAGACAAGCCCGATTTCGACAAGCTCAACAAGGCCTACTCGGACGCCATGGCGCAGGTCGCCACAGACAACCCCAAAGACCTCGACGCCGCCGCCCTCTATGCCGAGAGCATCATGGACCTCACGCCATGGCGCTACTGGACCCCAGATGGTCGCCCTCTCGGCGGCATCAACACGGTCGTCTCCACCCTCCAACGCGTCATCGCCCTCAATCCCAACCACATCGGCGCCAACCACTTCCTCGTCCATGCGCTGGAGGCCAGCCCCCATCCGGAGCTCGCTCTAGCAGCCGCCCACCGCCTAGGCAATCTGGCTCCCCAGTCCGGCCATCTCGTCCACATGCCC
The DNA here is from genome assembly GCA_025363835.1 of Armatimonadota bacterium. Lineage (GTDB taxonomy): Bacteria > Armatimonadota > Fimbriimonadia > Fimbriimonadales > Fimbriimonadaceae > JANYLD01. Next base: position 882 of record JANYLD010000358.1, on the reverse strand, counting down.
TCCCACATCTACCTCCGCATGGGTCTTTGGGAAGACGGCATCAACGCAAACCAAGCTGCCCTCGCCGTCGACAAGTCCTTCCTGGACAAGAATCCAAACCCCGGCCCCTATCCGATGTATTACGTCCACAACTTCGACATGTACCGAGCCTGTTCGGACATGGAGGGCAACTACAAGAAAGCCAGTTGGGCCGCTCAAAACGTCGCCGAAAAATCCGTCACCATGGGCCCAATGGGCGAGCCGTTCGCCATCGATCCCATCCTGGAAATGACCCGCTTTGCACGATGGAAAGATATCCTGGCATACGCCGCGCCAACTTCCCAACTCCCTTACGTTCAAGCTGTCTACCATTACGGCCGAGGCATGGCATACGCCTCCACCAGCGATGAAGACAACGCCCAAAAAGAGTTCGACCTCTTCACCGACCTGCGTGGCAAAGTCCCTGTCGACTACACCTGGGACTTCGCGTCAGCGCCCCAAGTCCTAGAAGTTGACGCCGACCTCCTCGGCGCCAAACTCGCCCGGATCAAGCACGCCCCCGCCATGGAGCTAGACCTCCTCCAAAAAGCAGTGGATGCCTACGACAAGATCGATTACGACGAACCCGCCGACTACTATTTCCCCGTACGAGAAGCCCTCGGCGCCGCTCTCCTCCGAAACGGGAAACCCGCCGAAGCCTCCACCGTCTTCGCCCAAGAAACCAAACTCCACCCCAACAGCGGCCGAGCCCTCTTCGGCCTCTGGCAAGCCCAAAAAGCCGCCGGCAATGCCAAAGAAGCGGACAAAGCTATGCGAGAATATGAGAAAGCATGGAGCCATGCGGACGTGGAACTCAAGATCGAGGATATGTAATTCCGGCCCCCTTCCCCTTGTCCTGGATGT
>JANYLD010000337.1 GCA_025363835.1 Armatimonadota bacterium | reverse complement strand
TTCGACCATCCACCCCGTGGAGGGGTGGATGGATGTGGTTGGAGTTGCGGCGGCTGCCGCCAGCAAGGAGAGGGGATCATTCATCCTCCATCCGCGTTCATCCTCCCAAAGGTAGCCTTAGTTAATGCTCCAGCTTCCGCTTGCTTCTCCCGGCGCTCGATTGAAAGAACTTATTGCAAAGGACACGCTGATCATGCCGGGGGTTTTCAATGCGATTAGCGCGGTGTCGGCGCATAAATCGGGCGCGGAGGCGCTTTATCTGAGCGGGGCGGGGATTACGAATACGAATTTGGGGGTGCCGGATATTGCTTTGGCGACCCAGACCGAGTTTGCCCAGGTAGCGAGCTATGTCACGCAAGTCGCCCCCTTGCCTGTTATCTCCGACGCGGACACTGGCTTTGGCCAGAGCCTGAACGTCATGCGCACCGTCATCGAGATGGAACGATCGGGGCTTGCGGGAATCCATTTGGAAGACCAGGTCAACCCTAAGCGTTGTGGCCACCTGGACGGCAAGTCGGTGATCTCTGCGGATGACATGGCAGGGAAGATCCGAGCCGCTGTCGACTCCAAACGTGACCCCAGCTTCTGGATCATCGCGCGCACCGATGCGAGGGGCGTGGAAGGACTTGAGGCAGCCATCGAGAGAGCAAAGCGCTACGTGGACTCGGGGGCGAGCGGCATTTTCCCAGAGGGCCTCACCACCGAAGAAGAATTTGCCGCTTTTCGTTCGGCTATAGAAGCGCCACTTATGGCCAACATGACTGAATTTGGGAAGACTCCCATCATCTCCGCGGCTCGCTTCAAAGAGCTTGGCTACGAAATGGTCATCTATCCCATGACCGCTTTCCGCGTCATGCTTAAAGCGATTGACGAGTGCTACACCGAACTACTGCGAACCGGCACTCAGGAAGGAATTTTGCCCAGAATGCGGACGCGCGCAGAGCTTTACGAAGCCATCGAATACGAGGCTTATGACGCGAAAGACCGGCGCTGGGCCACGGATGAAGGCGGAGGGATGAAGGATCAAGGATGAAGGCGGAAGGATAAAGGTCCGGCTTGTGCCCCATCTTTCTCCACAAGTCGCGTTACAATAAAGTTATGGGAACGTTTTCTCGGAGCCTTGCGCTCACGAAGCAAAGCTTTACGGTGCTGAAGTCGCATCCGCAGCTTGCGCTTTTTCCGCTGATCTCGGCCATCGCCTCGATCCTCGTGATGGCGTCGTTCGCCTATCCCGGATTCATCGTGTTCCATAACATGCATGACCGTAGCGACATGGGAATTGCGCAATACGGGTTTATGTTCGCTTTCTATCTGGTCACGTATTTCGTGGTCATCTTCTTTAACGTGGGTTTGGTCACCTGCGCCAAAGGTGTTTTCTACGGCGAGCCCGCGACCTTCAAGGACGGCATGCGGAATGCGATGGCCCATCTTGGTTCGATCCTGTTTTATGCTCTTATCGCGTCCACCGTGGGCATGATCCTGAGAATGATATCCGAGCGCTCAGGCGTTATTGGCCGCCTCCTCATCAGTCTTATCGGCATGGCTTGGACGCTGGTCACCTACTTCGTGGTCCCGGTCATGGCAGTCGAACACCGGAACCCCATCGAGGCGATTAAGGAGTCTGGCGCGATGCTTAAGAAGACCTGGGGCGAGAACATTGTCGTCAACGGCGGCATCAACCTGGTCTTCGGCCTGTTGATGATGCTCGCGTTCGTACCGCTAGCGGGCGGCATCTTTCTAGCGGCGTCAGGAACGTTGCTCGTTGGCATCACGCTCATCATCGGCGCGGTGCTTTTCTTTATCGTCATGGCGCTGATGAGCGCGACCTTGACCGGCGTGTTCCAGACGGCGCTTTATCTGTACGCTCGCACCGGCCAGCTTCCTAATGTGTACGATCCCGACGTTGTCCAATACGCCTTCCGCCAGCAACGCAACCGCGGTTACATGAACAGCGGGTTCTGAAAAATCGATCTGGTGATCTGGTGATCTGGTGATCTGGTGATCTGGTGATCTGGTGATCGGGTGATCGGGTGATCGCATTCGACCAACGCGATCACCACTCTCAGCCCCTGCCTCAGCGTCAGGGGAATCTCCGGAGTCCTCAAGGACCTGAAACGGAACCCGCGCCTAACCTTTTCGGTCCGGTAGAATGCCCTATGGCCGTCCCCCGGGACGAGGAAGCATATGAGCGCGACAGTTACCGAGAAATATCCTAATTACAGCCCTGGCCTCGAAGGCGTCATCGCCGGCATTTCGACGATTTCTGAAATTGATGTAGAGCACAGCCGGCTTGAATACCGAGGCTACAACGTTCACGACCTTGCAGAGAAGGGCTCATTTGAAGAGACCGTGTATCTGCTCCTCTTCAACAAGTTGCCCAACCAGTCCGAGCTGGAGAGCTTCCGCAAGCAGCTTGCGGCCGAGCGGGAAGTCCCTTCGCAGGTCTACGACGCTTTGAAAGCGATGCCCAAGAACAGCCACCCGATGGACATGATCCGGACGGCTTATTCGGTGCTCGCCCCGTTCGACCCCGATTACACTGCCCCCAGCACCGATGATGCGGCCAACCTTCGCAAGGCCGTCCGCATCGTTGCCAAGGCCGGCACTATGGTCGCCAACGGCCACCGCATCCGCAAAGGCCTCGAGCCGCTCAAGCCCAAGCCGGAGCACAACACCGCTCAGAACTTTTTGTATCTGATGAGCGGGGAAGAGCCCAAGGCGAAGACCGTTCAGGTGATGGACGCCAGCCTTACTCTCTATGCTGAGCACGGCTATAACGCTTCGACCTTCTGCTGCCGAGTCACCGTCGCCACGCTCAGCGACCTCTACTCCGGCATCGTAAGCGGCATCGGCACCCTTAGGGGCCCGCTCCACGGTGGCGCTAACGAAGAGGCGATGAAGATGATCCTGGGAATCGGCTCGCCAGAGAACGCCGAGGCTTGGATCAACGACGCGCTCGCCACCAAGAAGAAGATCATGGGCTTCGGCCACCGCGAGTACAAGAAGGGCGACAGCCGGGCCATGTACATGACCCGCGTTGCCAAAGAGCTTGGCCGGGAGATGGGCAACACGAAGTACGGCGACATCGCCGACATCCTCGAGAGAGTCATGCTGCGGGAAAAGAACCTCTTCCCCAACGTCGACTTCCCAGCCGCCTACG
>JANYLD010000334.1 GCA_025363835.1 Armatimonadota bacterium | reverse complement strand
TTTTGGCGGCGGACGCGGATTCGCAGGAACGCGCGCACCTCAGCGCCAACGGCGCGCTCTATCCCAGCCTAGCCCGAGTTTACTAGTTAGGGAGGGGTGACCGATGACATGTGATTGCATGCAAGCAAGTTGTGACTATTTCAAGCTATCCCCTAACAGAACACGCGATATAAGTGCAATATTATTAACAAATACGCTTGCATAATCTCACTCTATGCCCTAATGTTTCACACGCAAACTGTGGAACGACTCGAAGCCAAAAAGATCAAAGGCCACACCTATTACTATTATTCCGGCTGGGGCTGGAAAAATGGCAAGTGCCGCCGTCTGTGGCAAAAATACCTCGGCAAACTCGACAAAATCGTGCAGGCCGTCCAGGGGCGCGCGCCCGTGCCAGGGCACGCGGAGGTCTTTTCCTGGGGCTTGCCCGTTGCCCTGCGCAACGAAGCCCGACGCGCCCAAATCATGGATTGCGTCAACCAACTATGCCCGAAAAGGGATCAGGGCTTGAGCCCGGGAGATTACATCGGGCTGGCTGCGGTCAACCGGGCTGCTCATCCCGTCAGCAAGCAAGCCATGTGGCAATGGTTCTCGACAACCTCTCTGGTCCGCCAATGGCCCGAGGTCACCGCCGATCTTTTAAGTTCACAGCGATTCTGGGATCACATGGACCGAATCGAACCCTCCACGGCCCAAGCCATCTGGCAGCAGATCATCACCGGGGTGGTTCAGAGGGAACACATTGACCTTTCCCGAATATGTTACGATGGAACCAATTTTTATACTTTCATCGACACGTTCAACACCCAATGCCAGATTGCCCGCCGGGGCAAAAACAAACAGGGCCGATCCAACTTGCGACAGGTCAGTTACGCGTTGTTTTGCTCAACCGATGGGCATCTGCCTCTCTTCTACGATGTCTATGAGGGCAACTGCAATGACTCCAAAGAGTTTCCCCGCGTGCTGGAAAAATTCCAGCAATGGCTCAAGCAGCATGCCGGAGAGGGGACTGTCGCCCAGCCCACGTTGGTTTTTGACAAGGGCAACAACTCGGAAGCCAACTTTGAACTGATTGACTCGCTCAAACTCAACTACGTCGGCTCCATGAAGCTCGACGAGCATTCCGATTTGGCTCAGGTGTCCAATCAGGATGAGCGCTGGAGGGCGTGCTCAAGCCAAGGGTTGACCCAGACCAAAGCGTGGCGCCTCACGCAGGAGGTGTATGGGAAGCCACGCGTTGTGGTGGTCACTTACAATGAAAGCCTCTTCCAAAGCCAGTGGGCAACGGTTCAGAGCGATGTGGCCCATGCGGCGCAGCAGTTGGCGGCATTGCGGCAAACCCTCCAGAACCGCATCGATGGAATCGTCAAAGGCGGGCAAAAGCCAACCGTGGACACGGTAAGGCAGAAGTGCCGGCTGATTCTCCATCGCCAGCATTTGAGCCAGATCATTGCCACGACGGTGACGGAGACATCCAGCGGCATGCCCCAATTGGAGTATGCACTGGATGAATCTGCGCAACAAAAGCTCTGCGACACGCTTCTGGGCAAAACCATTCTTGTCACTGGCCACGACCAATGGACCGATGAGCAAGTCATTCGGGCTTACCGCAGCCAGTTCATTATTGAGGAGGTTTTTCGCGAAATGAAAGACCGTCACACCGGCTGCTGGTGGCCGATGAATCATTGGACGGACAGCAAGATTCACGTGCATGGTCTTTATTGCACCATCGCCATTTTGCTGCGGGGCCTGATGTGGCGCCGGGTGCGCGCCGCTGGGCTGCCGCTGTCGATGGAGCAGATGCTTGCCGAGCTGGATTCCATCCGGGAAGTGCTCAATGTTTATGCCCCCCAGCGCGGCGTCCCTTCATCGCCACAACAATCCGTGTTGACCAAGCTCTCTGAAGTCCAATCGAAACTGGTGGAGATCCTGGATCTTAAGAAAGACATTTAACCGAGTTAGGGTAAGGTTTGCCATGCTGGATCATTCTTGTTACCAGCATCTTCCGAGCCACCCTTTGTTTAACTAGTAAACTCGGGCTAGGAAGGGATCAAACACAGGCAGGTCAGCAATCAAACCACCGAACAACATCACACGGGGAAAAGATCGAATTCCAGCAGTCTGGCCGCGTCTCGCATTC
>JANYLD010000037.1 GCA_025363835.1 Armatimonadota bacterium | reverse complement strand
TGTTGACCGTTATGAGCTGAGCACGAGAGTTGCTTTCTCGATTATCGACGTAAAGCGCCTGGAGATGGGTGCTGTCGACGTTGAGTTGCTGAACAATGTCGGAGCTGAAGGTGATCTTGTAGCCGTCAAAGAACAGTTGGTAGTCCTTTGTTAGGTCGTTCAGGTTGTGTGGGTCTGAAACGGAAACGGTTGACCCGGCCGGCAATATGGTTTGTATGGCTGCTTGAACAGTGGCCGGCGACGCATTCCAAGGGATTCGGCCGGTAGCCGGGTTAGCATTAGGGAAGGGCAAGAAGGATAGCCTGAAGTATCCATTGCCGCTTGGGCCCGAGTTCCCTCCCGCCAAGGTTCCGCCGGGACCATTGAAGTAGACCCCGCCTTGGCTCGTATGCCCTTGAGAATTCACGGGGTCGTAATTTAGATATTGAACATTGGGCTTATTCTGGCCGGGAAAATCGGCGGATGCCGTGTATCCCGCCACCCACAAATCGCCGAATTGATCCAGTTGGAGAAATTCTCCACTGTCGTCCCGCGAGCCACCGAGGAAGGCTGCATAGTTGTGAACGTAGGCATCGCCCTGGAGTTTGGAGACGAAGCCGTCCCTTCCGTTCAAGTTCTTGAGGTCGTCGTTAAAGTAAGGGTTGTTGCCGTTGTTCAGAGTAAAGGTATACGGCCCAAAAATAACGGGGAAGTCGAGGGATCGAGTCGAGCCCGTCATGTAAACGCCGCCCACTAGGTCTGCAACAACGGCGTGGACTTCATCCTGCCCTGAATCGCCGCCATAGTAGGTGCCGTAAATGAGGGGGTCGATCGTGAGAGCCTTGGAGTGGTCGTAAGTTCCGACGCTGAATCCAACCGTGTCTTTGCCGACCGTCCTGAACGCAACCTTGACCGGCTTCCGAGCGCCATTGACCATTTGGTAGGCCATCAGTTTGTTCTCAATGATGTCGCCGATGGAGGTCTTGATAGATAGCTTGTCTTTCGAGACGATCACGCCGCCCGTGGCCTGGTAGCTCATCTTGATGGACGAAGGATTGGCCTTGGGAGCCAGCACCAAGTCGTAGCGCGGCTGCGCGCCGTCGAAGTAATTCTTCAGCGTGACGCCAGGATAGACGTTGGCGGACTTAATGGTTGCGAACGTCTTGGCGCTTCTCGCCTCGTGCTTGTAACCGATAAAGTCGGTCAGCATGTTTGTGGACTCGGAACCCTTTGCCGAGATTGCCTTCGCGCCCAGAAATTTAACCCCGATGACGTGGCCCTTTCCGCCGGAGGAGGTGTCCGCATATTCGTCGATTCGAAGTCCCGTCTTAGTAACCCAGAGGTCCATTCCCGCACTGCGTCCGGCGAAGAAAACGTCTTTGGGCCACTGGCCCTTGTTCTCGATGAACCCTCGCATAGCATCGCCTCGGCGCTGAAGCAAGTTCTTGCTTTCCTTTGCGTCCGGCTTATGGGCTTTCTGCGGAGTTAAGGGGATCGCTTGGTCTTTCGGCTTCGCGGTTGGCAAAATGGCCTGGGCCCCGGCAACCGCGCAGACGAGCGCGAGAGCGGAGACGAGGGCAGAGCGGTAGATAGATCGGACTTTAGACTGCAAAAACATGGTTCCTCGAGGTGAAGGCTTCGATGGGTGCGTAAGCATGGCTTCAATGGTCATACGCCGACGCGGGCGTGCGGAACACAGGCCGCGTACATTATAGTCGCGAAAATCCACGCGCTGCGCACCATAACCATTAGATACAGCGACGGTTCAAAAGGTCACAGCCGTTCTATTGACTGGTAAAAAACCGTGGCAACCGCCATGTTCTTGAATCTTGCCTCGCCCGTGTTTATCGTGAAAACTTGCCTATTCTGTAGGGGTATTCAGCAGTTCACTGAATAGGTTCGTTGAGCCGGGGGCAACGACAGACCTTCCGGACACCGGCAACCGTCTCCCTCATGCGGAGCTTTCCGCCGAAAGCTCCGCCGGGCATCCACAAGTAACTCTCAGTGAATGTTGCAAGCAGGCGCCATGCCCCGCTTTTCGTAGTACTGCTGGTGGTAGTCCTCTGCCATCCAAAAGGGACCGGCTTTGGCTATCTCCGTGGCGATGTGCTGGTTCGCGTACTTCGTTGACTGCAGTTCATTCTTCACCTTGCGGGCGATGGCTTCCTGATCATTGTCAAAGTAAAATATGGCACTCCGATAGTTGTTGCCGAGGTCTGGTCCTTGGCCGTCGACCTGAGTCGGGTCATGCATTTGGAAGAAATCGTTGACAAGCTGCTCGTAGCTGATCTGCTTAGGATCGAACTCGACCAGCACGGACTCAGCATGCCCCGTTGTGTGGCTGCATACCATTTCATAGGTCGGATTCGGAACGTGGCCGCCGGAATAGCCGACCGCAGTCGCGGCGATTCCCTTCTTTATCAACCGGAACTGGCCCTCGGTGCCCCAGAAACACCCGCCCGCAAACATTGCCAAGTCATGTCCGCGCTCTCGCGCCGCCTGCAAAATGTCCATCCTCTTACCTATGTCTCCCGGCGTCACGCCTATGCCTGAATTCGCGACCTTTACAAAACCAGAATCCATGCCTCCATGGCCCGCAAGCGCAGAAAGGCTTAGGGCAAGGGCTGATCCAAGAGCCACCCAGAGTGCAATCGTTTTCATCGTCTGTTCTAATCCTTGACGTCCATTTTAGTTCCAAGTGCCCTTCGGGATTCAGGATTCAGGATTCAGGATTCAGGATTCAGGATTCAGGATTCAGGATTCAGGATTCAGGATTCAACTCTGGCGAAGCGTGGCGCATCTTGCACCTCCCGAGTCGAGCAATCGGCAATCAAAATCGAACAATTCCAGCCTAAGTCAATGCCGAATGCCACCGTCAGTTCTGAACAACGAAAACTTGTTGCCGGAGTCTTTGTAATCGACTTCTAGCTTGGGGGCCTCTCCAGCACCAAGGCAGCCACGTTTTTGAAAGCCGTCACAAAGCAAACCGGACCATTAAATATCACAAGGGGGGCGGGCCGCCTAGTGCGTAATCTACCTGTGCCGATGCTTACCGAAGACCTAAGGGCCGAAGAGTTCGAGGCTCCGTTTCTTAACAGTTCCACATTAGAATCCTTGTCAGTCCTTGGCGTCAGTTTTCGGACAGCCGGGCTAGAACTCCGGAGCCATCTCAATTTTCCTGGAGAGAAGGCATTTCAACTTCTGCAATCGTTATCCTCGGCCGGCCTGCGGCAGTGTCTCGTACTCTCCACCTGTAACCGCACAGAAATCTACGCATGCGGATCGGACACCGAAATCGTCCTCAACGTGCTCGCCCTTGAATCCGGCATCGACAAGCGAACCCTGCGCGACCATTGCTACGCGCTGCGCGGCGAAGAAGCAACGCTACATCTTTTTAGAGTCGCCTGTGGCCTCGAATCGGCTGCGCTCGGTGAGACAGAAATTTTGGCGCAATTAAAGGACTCTCTACGAACAGCCGGCGAAGGCGGTTACCTTTGCGGCGCCCTGAACCTTCTATTCCGTCGCGCACTCGAGGTAAGCAAGCGGGTTCGAACGGAGACCTCCCTTTGTAAGAACGCCGTCAGCCTAGCCTCCATGGCTGTAAAGCAGGCTACAGTTGTCGCTGGAGGACTGGGCGGAAAGCGCGTTGCCCTGCTCGGAGCCGGGGCAATCGCCGAGAGACTCGCCAAGGAGCTGAGCAAGGTGGCGGGAGTATCTTGTACGGTTGTAAACCGGACCTTTTCGAGGGCGGAGGCTCTGGCCTCCGAGTACGGCTTTGAGGCGGCACCCTTGCTCGACTTGACCGCCCTGCTCCGCACAAGCGACGTCGTCTTCTGCGCCGTTAGTTCTGAAAAACCGCTTATAACACAGTCGATGTTGGAGGGCCGGCAACTAACGATTGTCGACCTCGGCGTGCCGGCCGTCGTTGCACCCTTGGAGCCAGACCACACGTGCGAGATCGTCGACATGGAGTTCCTTTCTTCAGCCTGTTCGGCGAATGCAGAACTGCGCACGGGCGCGGTGGAAGACGCGAAGAGAATCTTAAGCGCAGCCGTGGGAGAGTTTGCTACCGAATGCAGAGAGCGGGATGTTGCCCCAGCGATAAAGGCCTTGGTTCGCCTTGGGGACCACGTCCGAGGCCAGAACATGGACTGGGCTTCAGCTCAGCTTAAGGATCTATCCGACGAGCAACGTAAGATTGTCGATGACATGTCCCGCCGGATTGTGCGAGGAATGTTGCAAGGCCAGATCGCGGCGATGAAATCCCAATCGCTCACGCGCAACGAAAGAGCCTGTCTTGCCGCCGTCTACCGAAACATTGGGGTGGGGACGGTGGAAGATTAGCGTGCGGCTGGGCACCCGGGGCAGCAAGCTGGCGTTGGCTCAAGCCGAAACCGTCAGCCGCCTTTTGGAGCCCATTGTCGGAGATGTCGAAATCGTCGTCATCAAGACCAGCGGTGACCACGGTAACCGAGAGGTTGTGGGCGCTTTTGTCAAGCAAATTCAGGAGTCCTTGCTGGAAGGCTCAGTGAACCTCGGTCTCCACTGCTTAAAAGACCTTCCCACCGAGCCGTTGCAAGGGCTGACCCTAGCCGCCTATCTCGAACGCGAGGACCCGTCAGACGTTCTCCTAAGCCGCGAACCTTGGAGGCAACTTCCAGCCGGCGCTTTGATCGGAACCGGCAGCATACGCAGGTCGGCCCAGCTTTCAGCGTTGAGACCGGACTTCAACTTTAAGCCGCTTGTGGGCAACGTCGACACGAGGCTCAGGAAACTTTTGGACGGCGAGTACGATGCGATCGTGTTGGCTAATGCCGGCCTCCGCAGACTGGGACTCCTGGAGAATTGGTCCAACTCCGATTTTTCCAAAGTTCAAATTCAGCGTCTCACCGCCGAGGAGATGCTTTCCGCGGCCGGGCAAGGCGTCCTTGTGCTAGAGACTCGCGAAGGAGAGCTGAGCGAAGTTTCCGCGCTAGACCATACGCCCACCAGAACTGCAGCGATGGCGGAAAGAGCCTTTTTGCATTCGCTGGGGGGCGGCTGCTCGGTTCCCGTTGCGGCTTTGGCAACTTCGGACGGAGTCCACGTTGATCTAGAGGGCCTGGTGGCAGCACCAGACGGCAGCGAAGCCATTCGCGGCCGGGCATCGGGCGAACATCCCGTTCTCCTCGGCCAGAACCTCGCCGGCCGCCTGATCGCCCGCGGGGCGAAGGATCTGCTTACCCGCCATCCGGTTGGGGGCCAAGCAAAATGAAACGGCCCCTGGAAGGACTTCGCGTACTGGTCACCAGGCCAAAGGGCCAAGCGGAGGCTTTTGCCGACAAGCTTGCCAACTTGGGCGCTGAGCCGATTTTGCTGCCCGCGATCGACATCCTGCCCCTTCAGAACACCTTCGAACTCGACACCGCCCTTATCCACTTGGATGCCTTTGACTGGGTGGTTCTCACCAGTGTCAACGGCGTCGAGGCGGTGCGTACCCGGATGCTGGCTCTCGGCATCTCTTGCGAGGAACTGGCGGCAAAGCGGCTCGCAGTAATCGGTCCGGCAACCGCACGAGCGCTCGAAGATTTCTGCCGCAAGCCGGATGTCATGCCCAACGAGTTTGTGGCCGAAGCAATCTTCGGCAGCCTCGGAGACGTGAGCGGCAAACGATTCCTGTTGGCCAGGGCAGACTTGGCACGGGCCGACCTAGCAGCGTTGCTCCGCAAAGCAGGTGCAGTCGTGAACGAAGTTACGGCCTACCGAATTGTCCCCAGTGAAGGAGCGATTCTCGATGTCAAGAAAAAGCCGCACTTCATCACCTTAACCAGCTCCTCGGCGGCTAAAGCGACCTTTGAAAGGCTCCTTCAACATGGGCTTGATGGCTGGCTACGGAAGATTCCCATCGTCTGTATAGGCCCAATCACCGCAGCAACCGTGAAAGAGATGGGATACAAGGTCTCCGCCATGGCCAAGGATTACACCACCGACGGCCTCATCGACGTTCTCGTGCAACTTAGGACAAAGGAGTTGTCGAATGCCTAGTATCCTCAGACGCCTCCGACGGACGGAGGCGATGCGCAGCCTAATGCGCGAGACCCACGTCCGGCCCCTTGATCTTGTTTATCCTATTTTTGTCGGCGAGGGCTTAACCCAACCAGAAGTCATTCCATCGATGCCCGGCCAGTTCCGTCAGCCAGTATCGAGTCTCGGGATTCTGGCCAAAACTCTCCAGGCAGCCGGCGTCGGTTCCGTCCTCCTGTTTGGTGTTCCCCTTACCAAGGACGACAACGCCACCGCAGCTACGCACAAAGACGGCGTTGTCCAAAACGCCATCCGAGCTATCAAGGACGCCACCCCCGGAATGGTCGTCATGACGGACGTTTGCATCTGTGCGTACACAACGCACGGACATTGCGGAGTCCTTCGGGGGCAGGAAATAGACAACGACGCTACCTTGCCGTTACTCTCGGCGATGGCCCTATCCCACGCGGTTTCCGGGGCCGACGTAGTCGCTCCGTCATCGATGATGGATGAACAAGTGGGCGCCATCCGATGCGCCCTTGGTCACGACGGCCTTTCCGAGATCGCCATCATGGGTTACTCAGCAAAGTTCGCCTCAGGCTTTTACGGTCCTTTCCGAGATGCAGCCGGCTCAGCCCCCAGCTTTGGTGACCGCGCGTCCTACCAGCACGACCCTGCCAACGTCCGGCACGCGCGCCGAGAGATCGTACAAGACGTTGAGGAGGGCGCTGATATCCTTATGGTTAAGCCCGGCCTCGCCTATCTCGATATCGTTCGGTTGGCCCGCGAAACTTCCGACTTGCCTCTCGCGGCCTACTCGGTTAGCGGTGAATACTCGATGATCAAAGCAGCCGCGGAAAAGGGTTGGCTGGACGAAAAAAGAATCGTGTTAGAAACGCTGACCTCGTTCAAGAGGGCCGGCGCCAATCTCGTCATTACTTATCACGCCCTGGAGGCTGCCCGTTGGCTGAACGACTGCTAAATCTCTACGCTTCATACGCTTATACGCCTGCTTACTGGAACTCGGATTCCGCTGACCGACGCTGTTTCCGAATGCAGCTAATGGATGAGGCAAGAGAGCTTGCAGACGCCACCCATTTCTACTCAATTTTCCCGGCTCGAAGTGACACCGACATCATGCTCTGGTCAGCTTGGGGCGCGGATCAGCCTGAAATTGCGGCAAGTGCAATGAAGAAATATGCCAGTGTTATTGCTAATTGGCGCAAATTTGTTGAACCCGTACAAACTCTCTGGGGTTTCACCAAACCGTCTATGTATTCGCGCGGGAAAAGCGAACAGGATATCGACCCGTTGGAAGGAGCGCGGAGCCAGTACCTTGTGGTCTACCCTTTCAGCAAGACCAAAGAGTGGTATTTGATGAGCATGGACGCGAGACAGGGAATGATGAACGAACATATCAAGCTGGGAAAGCAGTTTTTCGACATCAAGCAGCTTCTGGTGTACTCGTTCGGCCTGCAAGATCAGGAGTTCGTGGTGTCTTATGAGAGCGAAGACCTTCCCAAGTTCTCCGATCTCGTGCAACAGCTCAGAAGCACCGAAGGCCGGAAATACACGTCCCTGGATACGCCGTTAATCACCGCGATTTACATGAGTTCAGAGGAGTTTGTCGGTTGACGGTTGAAGGCACAAAATCTGAAGTGCTGTACGATGCCGCGCGCTTGGTGATGCCCGGCGGTGTCAGCAGCCCCGTGCGTGCGTTTAAAGCCGTTGGAGGAACTCCACTGTTTATCGACCACGCCAAGGGTTGCAAGGTCGTGGACGCGGACGGCAAGTCGTATGTCGACTACGTGGCGTCTTGGGGCGCGATCATTCTTGGCCATGCAAATCCCGCGATCTTATCCGCGATTACTGAAGCCGCCGCAAAAGGAACGAGTTTTGGAGCTCCCCATGAAGGTGAGATCCGCCTTGCCAAGCTGATTCTGGCAAGAATGCCCCGACTAGACATGATCCGGTTTGTCAACTCGGGAACGGAGGCAACCCAAAGCGTCATTCGGTTGGCCCGCGCGGCGACCAGGCGCAACAAGATTCTGAAGTTCGACGGTAACTATCACGGCGCGACCGATAGCCTGCTTGCAAAAGCTGGGTCTGGAGTTGCTACATTTGAGCTACCGCCGGACGCACAAGGCGTGCCTCCGGGTGTCGCGGCAGACACCGTGGTCGCTCGATACAACGACGCCTCGCACGTCGAAAACATTTTGCGAGCGAATCCCGAGCAAGTTGCCGCCGTCCTCGTTGAACCGGTGGCGGGCAACATGGGGTGCGTACCTCCCAAGGCTGGATTCTTGCAGGAATTGCGGAGGGTGTGCACAGAGCACGGCGCGCTCCTCATCGTTGACGAAGTAATGACGGGCTTCCGAGTCGCCCCAGGCGGCGCCACTGAGCTTTATGACCTGCATCCGGACCTTGTCTGTGTGGGCAAAGTCATCGGTGGCGGCTTACCTGTCGCCGCTTACGCTGGTCGCAGAGACCTGATGGAAATGGTCGCCCCGTGTGGCCCGGTGTATCAGGCTGGGACACTGTCAGGAAATCCGCTTGCGATGGCGGCCGGCGCAGCAGCTTTAGGGGAGCTAACCGACTCCGTATACGACAAGTTGGAATCGCTAGGCTCTCGCCTGGAGATTGGACTTCGAAGCGCATGCCAGGAGGCCCGGGTCGTGGCCCGGGTGCAGCGCGTCGGCTCCATGATCAGCGTGTTTTTCAATGACCACCCAATCCGGAACTTCGATGATGCGCAGCGTTCCGACAAGAAACTGTATGGGAAGCTGTTCCATGCTCTCCTGGCTCGGGGGGTTTATTTGCCGCCAAGCGCACTCGAGTCATGGTTTATTACCGCGGCGCATACTCCCAAGGACATCGATCGCACCTCGGAGGCCTTCGAGGCGGCTTTGAAAGAGGCCGTCGGTTGAGGGACAGCCTTTTCCTTAAAGCCTGCCGAGGCGAAAAGACGGAACGCCCCCCGATCTGGGTCATGCGACAGGCCGGCCGATACTTGCCCGAGTACCGAGAAATCCGAAAGGGCCGGACGATGCTGGAGACCATCCGAAACCCCGAGTTGGCGGCCGAGATCACCCTCCAACCCATCCGCCGCTTCGGTTTTGACGCAGCGATTCTTTTCTCCGATCTAACCGTGCCTTTCACTCCCATGGGTGCGCCGTTTGAGATAAAAGAAGGGGTGGGACCGGTCATCGATCATCCGGTGAGGACTAGAACAGACTTGGCAAATCTGCGGCGCATCCATCCGCACGAGGACTTGCCTTACGTCTTGGAAGCCATCCGAATATTAAAGAGGGAGCTTTCCGTGCCGCTAATCGGCTTCACGGGGGCGCCTTTTACGCTGGCGTCCTATTTGATCGAAGGCGGACCCTCAAAGGACCTCAAACGCACACGGCAACTGATGTATTCGGACCCGCAGTTTTGGCACAGCCTGATGGAGTTGCTCGCGGACGTGGTGGCCACTTATCTAGAATCGCAAGTCCAAGCGGGAGCGGACGCCGTTCAGGTTTTCGACAGTTGGATTGGTGTGCTGAGCGAGGCATCCTACCGCGAATACCTGCTCCCTCACATGCGACAAATCTTCACGCGACTCAGTCTCTTGAGCGCACCCGTTATCCACTTCGGCACGGGGACCTCCGCTCTCCTCAAGGTGATGAAGGAGGCCGGCGGAGACGTCATTGGGGTTGACTGGCGAATATCGCTCACCCAGGCCGCCCATAACATTGGCTCGCCAACTCCCCTCCAAGGCAACCTCGATCCAGCGATTCTTCTTTCGTCGCCTGCCAACATACGTCAGAGAAGCCAAGAGATTATTCAGGAAGGTAGGGCGTTGAGGGGCCACGTCTTCAATCTCGGCCATGGCATTTACCCGGAAACGCCCATTGAGAACATGGAAGCGCTCGTGCAGACTGTAAAGGAGTCCGCCCCAATTGCCGCCCGCTGATAAGCCGCACGTTCTCATTCTCGGGGGCGGAATCACCGGGCTAGCAGCCGCTTATACTCTTGAGCGAGAGACCGACTTTGACATCACTCTCCTAGACACCAACCCTAAACTTGGCGGCAAGATCCAAACCCATCGGCAGGATGGCTTTACGATCGAAGAGGGTCCAGATTCAGTTTTTGCGGGCAAAGTTGCGGCCCTTGAGCTTATAAGCCAGTTAGAGCTTGAAGACGAAGTTATCGAACCGAAATCTCGTGGTTACTATCTGTTGCTGGACGGCAGGCTGCACCGCGTTCCCAATGGTCTGGCGACATTGAGCCGAGTCAATCCCGATGGGATTGAAGAAGCAGACTTCCTAAGCCCGGACGCAAAAGTCCGCGCACTGGCAGAACCAACGATCCCGCCTGAGATCGTCGTCGACGAATCCATCTCACACTTCTTTACCAGAAGGTTTGGTTTAGAATTTTCTCGATTGGTAGCAGAACCGATCCTGGCAGGAACTCATGCTGGAGATCCCTCAAAACTCAGCATGCGCGCGCTCTATCCGCACTTTTTGGATCGCGAGGCTCAGTACGGGAGCCTGGCCTTCTCCGATCAATCGAAGGTCTCGGCCGGCCCAACATTTCTATCGTTCCGAAACGGGATGGCGACGCTAATCGATGCCATCCACAAACGTCTCGAGAGGACGCGCATGAGGCAGGGAGTCGCCGCCACGAACTTAGTAGAATCCGATTCGGGCGTGACCAACAAAGACTCATTTCCTCCGGAGTGGTTCTCTCACGTTCTCTGCGCGATGCCGGCAACTGCCGCAGAAGTCGTTCTATCTTTGGTCAAGCCCGAGGCCTCAAAACTCCTGGGCGAAATCGAATTTGCATCGAGCACGATCGCCACGGCCGCATATGATGCGGATTCACTTCCCGGCGAGTTACACGGCACCGGCTTCCTGGCCCCATTCGAGGAGTACTCACAGCTAACCGGATCGACATGGACCAGTAGTAAGTGGCCTGATCGAGCGCCGCAAGAACGTGTCCTCGTCCGCTTCTTCTACGGCGGAGACAGTCGCCCGCCTCTACCGAATGCGGATGAACTGGTGGCACAGACGCGAGCGAACGCGCAAACCATTCTCGGAATCCGAGCGGAACCGCTCTTTACAAAGGTGCACGAATATCCAAGGGGGCTTCCTCAATATACTGGGGGCCACACTGCACTTGTGGACCAGATCGAGGAAAGCCTGACAGGAACCAGCTTTACGGTCGCAGGGTCCTCCTACCGAGGAGTTGGGATTCCGGATTGCATCCGGCAAGGTCGAGACGCCGCGAGGAAAATCGCGAAGGAGTTTGGATGAGACGCGCGCTTTTGGTTATGCACTACGGCACACCGGCCTCCATGGAGGCAGTGCTTCCCTACTACACGCACATCCGCCGTGGCAACGCTCCTTCAGACGAGCAACTTCAGGACCTGAAGGCCCGCTACGAATCAATTGGCGGTCCGTCGCCCCTGAACGCCATCTCCCAGCGCCAAGCCCAGGCGATCCGAAGAGGACTTGCGGCAAGGGGAATCGAAGCTGCCCTCTACATCGGCGCGAAACACTCAGCACCCTTTGTAGCGGATGCGGTTGAGCAGATGGCTTATGACGGCATCGAGGAAGCAGTGGGTATCGTTCTCGCCCCCCACTTCTCCCGCACAAGCGTGGGCGCCTACCGAGGCTACGCCGAAGAAGCAAGAGACAAATACGCCCCAAAGATGCGGCTAGAAGTCCTGGAGCGATGGGGTGCGCTGCCAGCCCTCATCAACGCTCTTGCTACGCGCCTCCTCGCAAGCCTTAACGGACTGGACCCTGAAACAACCTTAGTGATCTTCAGCGCTCACAGCCTGCCCGAGCGCGCGGTAGCGGACGGCGACCCCTATCGCGAAGAGCTTATGGAAACGAGTCGGCTCGTGGCAGAAGCTGCCCAGATCCCCCACTGGACCTTCGGCTTCCAAAGCGCTAGCAACACGGGTGAGCCGTGGATAGGACCCGATGTGCTCGATGTCATCAAAGACCAAGCGGCTGGGAACTACAAAGCGGTGGTCTGTTGCACGGTCGGCTTCGTTTCCGACCACTTGGAAGTCCTCTACGATCTTGGAATAGAGGCAAGAGAAGCAGCACAGGCAAGCGGAATGGAATTCAGAAGAGCCGATTGCATCAATGACGATCCGGACGTGATGGACGCTTTGGCCGGCCTGGCATCGCATCGCTTTGTGAGCCCCAGCCGGGTCTGATTTCTCCGGGTAACTTGAATCCATCGCATATTCGCTAGCCCAAAGATGGGAAGGCTCGACACCCGAGAACCAGGCACCCAAAACCCCGGGTCACCGTCCAAACTGACATGCCCCAGGCCCTCCGCGCCCTGAAGTCGAGAAACTATCGCCTGTTCTTCATCGGACAGGCGATCTCATTGGTGGGTACGTGGATGGACAGCATCGCCATGCAGTGGTGGGTGTATGAGAACACCCACAGCGCAAAGTTTCTCGGCCTCGTCGCTTTCTCTTCTCTCGTCCCGGCCTTCTTCCTTGGACCCTTTGCGGGCGTCATGATCGACCGATTCGACAAGCGCAAGTTGCTGTTAGTCACTCAGACGATACAGATGTGCCAAGCGGCAACCATCTCTATTCTCGTTTTCACCGGGGTGCTTCAGGCTTGGATGGTCGTTTGCCTTGCTGTGGTGGCTGGTCTCACCGGAGCCGTCGATATGCCGGCCCGACAGGCGTACATGGTGCACTTGGTGGACGACCGGGAGGACCTCAGCAATGCAATTGCTTTGAACTCGTCTCAGTTTAATCTTGCCAGGTTGATTGGGCCTGTTGTTGCCGGTTTTGTATACAGTTGGGTCGGCCCCGGCTATTGCTTTGCGATTAACTCGGCCAGCTTCATCGCTGTCCTAACAAGCCTGTACCTCATGACGGCCCGCAACACGGCAAACCCGGAATCTCGAGGCAACATCCTCGACTCGATCCGACAAGGGGCGAGCTACGTGAACCGGTTCGTCCCCGTCCGCTCGCTCATTATCCTGCTCGGCGTCATCAGCTTCCTAAGCGGAGCGCAATCGGTTATGATGCCAGTCTTGGCGAGGGTGGCGTTTCATGGCGATGCGAGAACGTTGGGGATGATACAGGCGGCTATCGGAGCTGGCGCCTTAGCCTCGGCCCTTGTACTTGCCAGCCGCAAGTCCGTAGTTGGCCTGGGCAAGTGGATCGTAGTGGCCGTTTGCATGTTTGGTACGGCCCTGATAACTATCTCTTTCGTCAAGTCATTGCCCTTGGCATTGCTCGTCCTCGTCTTCGTCGGCGCCGGAGTCATGACCCACATGGCGGCTACGAACACGTTGGTGCAGACGGTGATCGATGACAAGATGCGCGGCCGCGTGATGGCCTTCTATGTTATGTCTTTCACAGGCACGATGCCCTTTGGAAGTTTGCTTGCGGGCTGGGCATCGGAAAGGTTAGATATGGCCGGCTACTTCGGAGCCGGGGTGGTGCTGGCTTCCGTCGGCTCTCTGTGCATCATCGCTGGCCTCATCTTCATGAGTCAGATGCCCAAATTGCGCACTTTGATTCGCCCGGCGTATCTCGAGAAAGGCATTCTGACCGCCTAGGGCCGAGTGCGCGCAGTGAACTTAAAAGCTCTCAGAATTTTGTGAGCCAAGGCTCAAGCTAATAAACCGAGCCATCGGCCACATCAGCTCCATCCCCTACACCGGGGGAGCGGGAGGAGGCGGAGGCGGCGGAGGGGTGACGGCATCTTCCCGAACTACAACGATCCTCAAATCTGCCGCTAAGGCGGCGATGGCCCCGAGTGCCGCCCAAACAGGCATGAAGAGCACACCGACAACACCGGCAGCCAAGGGAACCTCGATCAAAGTCTCGCCCCGGTCGTTCTTGATGATGATGTGGCGGACGGTGGTCTCGCGGATCAGCTCCTTTATCGTGCCGATAAGCTTTTCCCCGCTGACCGAAAGTTCTTCCTGGTAAGTTCCCATTCGCGCTCTCCTTTACCCCTGCCTCCTCTTCGGCTGGCGCCTACTTAGTCAGCATCGTTTCTACCTTCCATGATAACTTCGGTTGAAGCAAGCCACTAGGACCAGTGCGGCACGACACCTCAGTCTCCTCAGTAACAATGTGTCAGTGTGTCGAGGTGCCACGGGGTGGTGCGAGCAAAGCGATGAACTTCGGGGGTTGACAATCAACGAATGAAATTCTGCCACCACTACGAAGGACATAACAGAATCAGAAGGACTCAAAACAACTCGTCCTCGTGCTAACTTAACGCGTGTCGTTTTTCAACCGTAGACTCGGCCGCGCGTCCATTTTTCTGTGCCTGGGCGCCCTGTTGGCGCCGACTGCGCGAGCCCAAATCGCCGAGCGGATTGGGAACGGCATCTATCGGTTTTATGCGAGCCGCGAAGCGCAGAAATCTGCTTCGGCGTCTCTAGCGCTGGAACGGCCCATAGTAGGCACGCCTATCGATCTGAGTTCAACGCCGGATCAACCGTCTTTCGGCATTGCCGCTGATTCCCGCTTCTCTGTGAGAATATCGATTCCGCCCGACACGGATCTTTACGGCACAGGGGAGGCCGCCGGTCCGCTCCGTCGCAATGGCAAAGTCACCGAATGCTGGAACTCGGACATTCCCGGATACAGCGAGAAGAATCCTAGTCTCTACCAATCCCACCCTTGGGTTCTCGCTGTTCGCAAAGACGGCACCGCCTTCGGCGTCCTTGCCGACACGACTTACCGATGCCGTATCGATCTCACCAAGGACATTGAATTCGACGCGGAAGGGCCGCAGTTTGCCGTCATTGTGATCGACCGGAAGACACCGCAGGAGGTGTTGGAGGGCCTTGCAGATCTCACCGGCCACATGAAGCTTCCTCCGCTCTGGGCGCTCGGCTATCACCAGTGCCGGTGGTCTTACATGTCAGCGGA
>JANYLD010000292.1 GCA_025363835.1 Armatimonadota bacterium | reverse complement strand
CCGGCAACGGGGCAGTTCATGCCTGTCAGCCCGGTTTATCTTGATCGCGATGTGACGCCAACCGAAGACCTCACCTGGGCCGTCGTCCGCTCTTTCCGGGCGCAACGCAAGGTGAAGGCGAAAGAGTTGGACGCGGCGTATGAAGCGGAAACAGTAAAGCGCGAGGCATCGCGGTTCAACGAAATCCACGAAAGTATCAAGGACTGCGGGACGGCCTTTGAGGGCGTTCCGGGCACCAAAGAACACTATTCATTCGGCGGGGTAAAGGATGTCGAACTCGCGCCCAATGCACAAGGAGACAGATAAATGTCAGCACCCAGCCCCACAATTCACTACCCCGGACGCGGCAGCTTCACCGCAGCGAGCCGTACCGTACTATCGGTGTCGCCCATCGAATACCGGAAGAACTACAACCGGACGGCAACCCAAGAAGACGGCAGCACCCGTGCCGCCAACGTTGAGTATGTCTTGCGTGCTGCAACGCGAGATGGGTATTCGACGGTTAAAATCTTCGACGGCCAGCAGATGATCCTTGACCGCAGTTCGGTTACGGATGAGCATCAGGGCAATATGGGTCCGATGCCGATCACCGCCGATCAGGACGCATCGGATTTTGTGGCGCATTGCACTGGCGGTACGGTGATGCGGACGGGCGGCCCCGGCGTGATTGTCTGCGCTGGCGATGAGCCTACGGATGCAGAGATCAAGAAGGCGCGGGAGATCCACACTGTTTACGCCCGTTTTATGGTGAATGACGGGCACACCAAATTCAGTTCCGGTAATTTCAAGGAGATCACCGAAGAGCACCGCCGTCAGGCAGACTGGCTTGGAGTCAATGTGCCGTGGAGGGTAGAGCTGGAACAGGCTTCGGTGAAGAAATGCCCCGCTTGCGCGGAATCGATTCTATCTCCAGCGCTACAGTGCAAATTCTGTCAGACGTTCCTGCCGGATTTCTACGTGAAGGCTCGGCTCAATCCTGAAGACGATGCCATGGTAAAGCACTACCTCGCCATGAAGGGTGAAGGCATCAAGGCGCAACATCCGATGCCGGGAACTCCGGTCGAAGCCCCGATCAGAAAGTAATATCCGAAATGAAGACTACAGTTCAAGCGGTTTACGACCAAGCCCGTAGTCTGCTCGGTGACGATCAGATTACGGGAGGCGAGGTCTTCACGAATACGGCGCTACAGCCGCACTTCCAGAAGGCGTACCGCTCGCTTTACCGCATCATGGCGTCCCTCGGAAATCCGTACATCGAGCGAGACGCCTTTTACACGCTTGCCGCGAACACGACGTACCTCGATCCGGCGACGGCTGGCATTACCGATCTGGCGGAGCCGTTGTTCGTGGAATGGCGAAGCGGATTTTTCGTGGCCTCGATCACCAATGCGGTTGTTGGTTCTGGCTTTGTGACGATCACCGCCCCTGCTCATGGTTGCGTTAGCGGGGATCAGGTTGTAATCGGCGGGATCGGTGGACTTGTTGGAACAGATGGCATCTGGGGCATCACGGTCAGCGATGCCAATACTTTCACATTGAACGGTTGCATCGCCACTGGAGCTTATACAAGTGGCGGGACGGCGACAAGGGGAGGTGGTCAATTTCAGCGGATGAATGCAGTAGATCGTTTCGATGATCTCGCATCCGGGAATGTCGGCAAATATGAATATACGTGGCTGCAAGACGTGTTTGGCTTCCGCCCAAGCACGGTCAGTTTAGAGTTGCGAATCAGCTATCTTGCCAGCGGAAACCCGCCTACGGGAACATCCACAACCATTGGAATCGATGATTCGCTCGATTTTCTATCCACCTATTCCGCTGGACTTGCCATTGCCTCAAAGGGCGGGCAGGATCGCGCCAACGAATTATTGATTGAAGCTCTTGGACCACGCAAGACCGAGCAGAACCCAGATGGGATGCTGCTTGCGCTCTTGCAAGCGGGGATTAAGCGGTTGCAGAGAATCCCCCCGGAACAACGCAGACGGCAACCATTTCGCCGACGAATCACGAACAGCACCACTCTGTACTACTAACCCAAAGGAGCCTTATTTATGCCTGGACATTACACTTCCATGGAACGCGCCCCACTCGTCAAGCGAGTGCTAAATGGCGCTGCCTTTTCTGCTGGCTACTACCAAGCCACTACCGCTGCCGCCGGTGCGGTAACGTCCAACTCACGGGCTGGACTGATTACGTCGGAAG
>JANYLD010000286.1 GCA_025363835.1 Armatimonadota bacterium | reverse complement strand
TCTTCTGCCCCGACGTCATTCCCGTGAGCCGCTGGCCCATGCGGATGGAATCCGGCAAGTCCTCGGCCCGGTGCACCTGAAGCCCCGGTTTGTAATCGAAGAGATCGAGGTGGGATGGTGCGCCGGATTGGAACAGATAGATGACCCGATTCGCCTTCGGCACAAAGTTGGGGAAGGTCTTTTGTCCGCCGTATCGCTTTCGATGCCCGGGATCCTGAAGCATGGAGGCAAAGCCATTTTGAGTCAGCAGCGTGGCGAGCGCCGCAAAACCCAGCCCTGTAGATTTCAGAAAGGTCCGCCGGTTCAATGTGTCTTGGAGGTGCAGAAGTTCGTCCATGCTATTCCTTGGTGATCGCTTCGTCCAGGTTCATGATCGTGTTGGTAACCAGCAGGTAGGTTGCCAAATGTGCAGGATCGAGCGAGTATTGCTTCGGGGCATCGCCTTGGGCGATAAGGGCTTTAGCCGCCGGCAAATCGGACTTATAGTGGGCCAGCTCCCCGTCGAACCCTGCTTTCAAGATGCTCGCTTCGGCCGGGGTCGGATTGCGCGAAAGAAGGGTTCGGAAGAGGTAGCGAATGCGCTCCGCGTCCGTCGTCCCTCCGCGCTTCATCGCCCGCTCAGCAAGCACCCGCGACGCTTCGAGGAAAGTAACGCTGTTCATGAGCACGAGGGCCTGAAGCGGTGTGTTCGTGCGGCTCCGGCTGATTCGGCAAGTTTCCCGCGACGGCGCGTCGAAGAGCGTCATATCTGGTGGCGCGGCGGTGCGCTTCCAAATCGTGTAAAGGCTGCGCCGGTAAAGCCCCGGCCCTTTGTCGTGCTTGTAGTTCCGCAGATTGCCGTAAAAGTTCGTCTCGTCCCAAATGCCCTCGGGCTGATAGGGGCGGACCGATGGCCCGCCAATGGACTCCACGAGCAGCCCGGCCGCGTAGAGAGCCTGGTCGCGTATGACCTCGGCCGGCAATCGGAAGCGCGGACCCCGGGCGAGCAGCCTGTTTTGCGGATCGATCGCGAGCAAGGCGGGGGTCACGTTCGAAGACTGACGATACGTGGCGGACATCACCATCTTCTTCATGATCCGCTTCAAATTCCATCCGTTCTCGCGGAAGTCCACCGCAAGCCAGTCCAGCAGCTCCGGATGACTGGGGTATTCGGAGCGGGTTCCGAAGTCGTCGGTGGTGGCGACGATGCCGGTTCCAAAGAAGCGTTCCCATAAGCGGTTCACGGCAACCCTCGCCGTGAGCGGGTTCGAGGGGCTCACAATCCACTTCGCCAATCCCAGCCGGTTGTTCGGAGCGTCTTTCGGAAGCGGCGGCAGGGCGGCAGGGACGCCCGGGAAGACCTCATCCCCGTGCTTGTCGTATTGGCCCCGCAACAGCACGTACGCCGGCCTCGGCGTCTGCATGTCTTCCATCACCATCACGGTTGGAACGGACTCATTGAGCTTGCTGAGTTGGCTTTGCCCGGATTTGAGCGCGTCGTCCGCCTCACGAAAACGAGTGTCTTTCTCCCGTGACCAGTAGTACGTGAGCATGTCCACCTGAGCTCGACTGCGCTTCTCGACAGGGATCTTCAACAGCATCGCCGCGGCTGAACTGCTGGCAAGCGCAGAGACTTCATTGGGCTGAATGACGCGATTGTAAATCTCAAGATCGTCGAGCAAGCCGGAATACCCTTCCGAGTCGGTCCGCCTGCCGATCTTGGCGCTGACGTTGGCGTGAATGGGGCCGACCAAGGCGTCGATTTCGGCATCCGCCGGGACCAACTCTCCGTTGATATAGATCTGGATCCCCGCCGCCTTCAGCGACCCATCATAAGTGATCGCCACATGAGACCAGTCCTTCATCGGAATCGCCTTCTTGGCCACAAGCCGGATGGCATCCGTCGGAGACTTGCTGATCAGGTGGACGGTAGGCTTGCCATCGGTCAGATACAGGTCCCAACCCCTGTAATCGTTCGCGCTGTCCATCCTTCCGAACGGGGTGCCGTTCCCATCATGGGGAGAGAGCCAAACGGCAACAGAAAACGGCTTGTGCTCGTCAAAATCCGCTACGTCGCCAAGGTCCACATATCCCGCGTCCACGTTCACCGCCCCGGTGGATCGCCCTGGTTCGTAGACCACTTTGTTGTTATCGATCGGTTTGGGCGCCTTGCCTGCAACCACGGACGTGCCGCCAGGATCGAATTCGTATCTTAGGGCGACGCTCGAAGTCAACGACTCCGGCATCGAAACTCCCTTCGGAACCCAATTAGAGCTGAACTTGGCATTGGCCGCAAGCATGGGCGTTTCCTTTTCCCTGAGCCCGGTTATGAGCGTGGTCAGCCTTTTCTGGTCTGCCAACTGCTGAGGATAGGGCGCCTGAATGAAAGGAGGATGGTTGACCGGCTTTTCCTCGCCCGTTCCGGTTTCGGGCACGCTGTTGAAGTACGCGGCAAGGCTGTAGAACTCCTTCTGGCTGATGGGATCGTACTTGTGGTCGTGGCACCTTGCGCAGCCCGCGGTGAGCCCCAGCCACACGGTGGAGGTCGTCGCCGCGCGATCGATCACGCCCTCCACTCTCCACTCTTCGGGGATCACGCCGCCTTCGGTGTTCAGCCTGTGGTTGCGGTTAAATCCGGTCGCTACCTTCTCGTCCTGAGTTGCATTCGGCAGCAAATCGCCCGCGATTTGATCGACCGTGAACTCGTCGAACGGCATGTTGTTGTTGAACGCGTTGATCACCCAGTCGCGCCAGCGCCATTGGAAACGTTCAAAATCCGCCTGATAGCCGTTGCTGTCCGCGTAGCGTGAATAGTCCATCCAATCCATCGCCATCCGCTCGCCAAATCTGGGTGAGGCAAGCAGCCGATCCACAACCTTTTCATAGGCCCCTGGGCTCTTGTCTGCAAGGAAAGCGTCTAACTCCGCCGTCGTGGGAGGCAACCCGGTCAAATCCAAGGACACTCGGCGAAGCATCGTCTCCTTGTCCGCCGCCGGAGAAGGATGAAGCCCTCTCTTTTCCAACTCGGCAAGCACGAAGCGATCGATGTCGTTCCTGACCCATCCCGCATCCTTCACCGTAGGCAGCTTTGGCCGGACCGGCGCCACAAAGCCCCAGTGCGGCTGGTAGATGGCACCCTCCTTGATCCACCGGGTCAGCAATTCCTTCTCGTCGGGTGTCAGAGACTTGTTGCTGGAGAGGGGCGGCATTCGTTCTTCGGGGTCAGCGTTGATCCGCGCCACCAGTTCGCTGTCGTCCGGGTGGCCGGGGACGATGGCGTGTACACCGTCGGCTAGTTGAGAAACCGCGATCTCGCGACGATCTAAGTTGAGACCCGCTCTCAAAGCATTGGGGTCCCTTCCATGACAAGCGAGGCACTTCTCAGCGAGGATCGGCCGAATGTCTCGGTTGAAATTGACTGGCTCTGGGGGTTTCTCTTTGGTGGGAACGGGAAGTACGACCGCAAACACGCTGCCTGCTGTGAGACAAATCGGCAACACAGCTCTCAAACAGAGCCTCAACTGGAACCTTCGCACCTTGGTTCCTATGATAGAGGATTCCATAGGCCAACGCAACTGGATTCCCTGATTCTCTGTGCCAATTGCAAAAGCAAGCCTCGGAATAACCCTCTGCGCACCTCCGCGTCCTCCGCGCCTCTGCGTGAAATCCGAAAAACCGAGCTCAACTAACCCCTAACGCCTAACGCCTAACGCCGCAACACCCAAAGCCCAGAGCCCAGAGCCCAAAGCCCAACCCCCAACAAACGCCAAACGCCCAATCCGGTTACACTCCTCCCATGGGCAAGCCTGAAATTTCTCGCCGATCCTTGTTGAAGCATGGCGCCGCCCTCGCCGCCGCGCCGATCCTCGCCCGAATTCCCAAGAGCCTCAGACAGCAGAAGGCGCCCATCATCGTGGGAAGCGGGGAGCACACGTACGAGGTTCATCACGACTGGCTTGTTCCGCCGCCAGGCCTTGTCTATGGCGACACCCATGGGCTCGCCGTAGACTCACTCGGCCACATCTATCTCGCCCACACGGTCCATCCCACCAGCGCCAGCTCCGACGCCATTCTTATGTTCGACCAGAAGGGCAAATTCATGCAATCTTGGGGCTCGGAGTTTCGAGGGGGCGCTCACGGCCTCGATCTGCGAAAAGAGGGCCACGAGGAGTTTCTCTACCACTGCGACATCAACAGACGAGTCATCGTGAAGACCTCCCTGGAAGGCGATATCGTTTGGCAAAAGGGCGTCCCCACCGAGCCCGGTGTTTACAAGAGCGAAAAAGAATGGTGCCCGACCAACGTGGCTTTCGCTCCAAACGGCGACGTCTTTGTGGGAGACGGGTACGGCTCCAGCTATATCCACCGGTACACGAAGGATGGCGACTACGTAAAACTCGTCTGCGGACCCGGAAGCGGCCCCGGCCAGGTCAACTGCCCGCACGGCCTCTGGCTGGACTCCCGTGACGGCACTCCAAAATTGATCGTCGCCGACCGCGGCAATAAGCGAATCCAACTCCTCAGCCTGGAGGGACAGCACCTTGGCTTTGTGACCGACGGCATCCGAATGCCTTGCCATATCCACTTCAATAAGAAGGGAGAGGCCCTTGTGCCAGACCTCGACAGCGTCGTCACGA
Organism: Armatimonadota bacterium; assembly: GCA_025363835.1. Lineage (GTDB taxonomy): Bacteria > Armatimonadota > Fimbriimonadia > Fimbriimonadales > Fimbriimonadaceae > JANYLD01. The sequence continues at coordinate 250 of JANYLD010000286.1, read as the reverse complement.
TTCTCGACAAAACCAACAAGCCCATCGTCCAACTCTGCGACGGCGCTCCCTCAGACCTGCGCAACGCCCCCCGAGAAAAATTCATCCCCGGCAAATTCGTCCACCCCCATTCCGCCATCTGGATCAACGACCGCGATATCGTAGTCGCCGAGTGGGTTCCGATTGGTCGCGTGACGCTACTCCGCAGGGTCTGAAATCTTTGAACCTTGCTTGGCAAGGGCTGCAATACCAGTAGCTGGGATTGGCTACT
>JANYLD010000243.1 GCA_025363835.1 Armatimonadota bacterium | reverse complement strand
TGTTCCTGCGCCAAGGGGTTAGGGTGGAATTCCCGGGCCTGGAGTTCGCCGGGTATCGCGGATCTGCCGGTGAGAGAACGAGTGAAATCGACGAACTGTTGGCGGCCATTGAAGCTGACTCCGACGACAACCTCGGCACTCAGCTTCTTAGGGCAAAGATGGACCTGCCTCCGGGCAGCTCCATCTTTATCATGGTCGTAGTTGCCGATCCGAGCGTCATTCCAGCCATCGCAGAGGTTGTCCAAGCCGGCCTTCAAGTCGTCGCCTTAACATACGACGCCGCTCTTTTTCAGATGCCGGGCCAGAAGATCCCGGTTCTTAGCGCGGGTGCCGCTGAATTTGTCGCCCAACTCGAAAACGTAGGGGCGAAAACCGTGATGATGCCGGTTCAGGGGGCAAGCTTATGATTCGAGCAGCACAACCCCATGAAGAACGCGTTTACGGTCCAGTCGACTACGTTTTGACCGGTGTTTACGCTTGCTTGGCCGCTTACGCCACGGGCGTTTCCGTCGGCTCTCCGGCCGCTGCCTGGATGTTCGTCGCCGTCATCGCGGTGGGCACTTTGTTCAGTTTTGCCGTTCAGTGGCTCATTGGCGACCAGCCCGTGGTTCGTTACGACGGAATCATGTACTTGCTCGTCGGCATCGCCACCTTCTTCTTCAAAGAAGATCTCTCGAAGATGGTGCCGGATCAGCCGTTTGTTGACCAGCTTCAACACACGGGCACTCTATGCTGGCTCCTCGCTCTCGGCAGCTTCTTCACCTGGCGAGACGGGACCTTACTTTTCCAGGCCGTACCTAGCATCGCGCTCTTCGGCATGGTCGGCGCATTCGACACCTACAAGGCTGCGCCCTTCCTCTTCTTCGCCTTCCTCGTGTGCTTGGCAACGCTGTTCGCCCGGGCCCATCGGCGGCAAATGATCGAACAGGCCGAGGCATCCGGCTACAAAGCGATGCTCGCCCAAGAGGAGGCATCCGGGGCACAAAAGTCCAAAGTAGCGGGCGGCGGGGCCCGCTTGCAGGCCATCTTAGAGGGACCTTGGAAATGGATGGCGGGCCCCGAGTGGGCGTTGGCTTCTGCCCTTGCCATTGTCTGTATCAGCCTTGCGGGAGCACCTGCTCTTCGCATTGTTCTGAAGCCTATTGAAGGCAGCATCCATATTCCTCCACCACCTCTAACTCAAGCGGCAACCCAGGCGTTGTTCGGCGGCCTCGAGGGGGGAAGAGTCGCTGTCGGAACGGGTCCTAGAACACGATTTGCAAATCGGCCCATGATCATCGCCGATACCGGCGACAAGCGCTATTTAAGAGAGCGCACCTACGCCGTGTACTCTGGATTGGGTTGGGAGGCAGGGTTAAGCCAGATCCCGGCGAACTCCGCAGGCGCAGGCGTCCCGGCTCTGACGGACCAAAATGCCGAGCGAGTGCGGGAGCGCTCAGTCCGAGAGATCAAGCACCCAATCGACGTGCCGTTCAAAATCATCCTTCTCATTCCAGGAGCGAGCGGTTTACCTGTGCCCGGTGATGTGAAGATCGGCGATCGTGGCCAAGCCCTCCTTACTGCTTCAAAAGATGAAACGAACCCTCTTGAGAATCCGGATGGCACCTTCAGAACCAACCTAGAGCCTGGGACGCCTGCGCCCGTCTACTCAGGCACGGTGGAAACCGCCGATCCGAAGGAGAAGCCGGTGGACGCTGTCCACAACTTTCCTGACGGGTCTCAAATGTTCGACTACACGGACACAACCAACATCCCTCCCCAAGTTGTTACCTACGCAAAAGAAGTCACGAAAGACGCCAAGACCGACTTCGACAAGGCAATGGCCATCCAAGGAGCCATCGAGAGTAAGTGTGTTTATGATCTTAGCGCGCCCGCTACTCCGGGGGGCCAGGACCCCGTCGCCTACTTCCTGTTCACGTCCCATCGCGGCTATTGCGACCTGTTTGGCAGTGCGATGACTTTGATGGCTCGGGCTGTCGGAATCCCCGCTCGCTATTCCACCGGCTTCTATCCGATTAATGGCACCCACGCGCCGCCTCCCAATGAGGCGGCCTGGGAGATGACGGACGCAGAGGCCCACGCCTGGTCTGAGCTCTTCTTCCAAGATGTTGGCTGGGTTGACTTCGATCCGACGGAAGGCGCCGCCTCGGCTCCAGGAGAGGGCCGCGGCCAGGTTGGCGCAACTTGGTACAACGGTCCTTGGGTTAAAGGGGCTTTGGATGGAGCGATTTTTCTCCTTCTTCTGGGAGGCGGCCTTATCGCCTTCCTTTCCTACCGCAAAGCCGAGGCTAACAGAATCCCTTCCCGCCAGGACGTCGGAAGGGAATACGCTCGGTTTGTGATCATCCTTCAGAGGCTCTCCGGCCGCCGCCGCCTGCCTTCCCAAACTCCCAATGAGTTCCTCGCCGCGAACGAGAGGCTGCTCGGCTCCTATGCTACAGATGCCGAAAAGCTCAATGGCCGCTTTGTCGAGGCGCTCTACTCTCCGATGGAGATCAACCCTGGAATCCTATCGGAACTGAGGAGCGGGACGGAGACATTGCGGCAAAAAATTAAGGCGAATGGTAAGCCTGCGGAAACAGCAGGCACGCGCTCATGAGACTCGATACCGAAAAGGCTCTCACCTCGCCTCTGATTATCATCTCGGGAGATGAAAGCGCCCTAAGACGGCTGGCACTTGATCAGATCCTGGAACGCCTCGGGATGAAGCACGACGACTTTGACCTCGAGTCTTTTGAGGGCGACAGCGACCCGGTCGACTGGGTGGCCTCTGCGGGCACCTCACCCTTCTTGGCGGACCGCCGGGTAGTTGTCGTTCGCCATCTCCTCCGATGCGATCCGGATCGCGCAAAGGCCGCCATCAAGGGACTGCCTGAGACTGCACTGTTGATTTTGCTGGCAGACGATGAAAATGGGGATGAAGATAAGCAGAAGCGGCTTCTTTCGGCGCGCAAGAACTGGGAGAAGTTGGTTAAGGATGCCGACGGCCAACTCATCGACTGCAAGATCCAATCGGGCGCCCTGAAAGATATGGTACGGGTCGAGTTCGCGCTCTCCGAGAAACGAATTACCGACCGAGCGTTGGACATCCTTTCTGAGATGTGCGCGGGAAGCGCGAGCCGCGCCCTTGAAGAGGTGCCCAAGCTGGTCGCTTATGTTGAGCCAGAAAAGGTGGTTCAAGAGTCCGACGTACGCGAGGTCGTCATGCCGTCTCGCGAGTGGAACGTCTTCAAACTGGTCGACTCAGTTGTCGAGGGCGATGTCGGCGAGAGTCTACGGCAGCTGCGCATTCTCGTCGGCACCCCGACCAAAGCCGAAGACGCTGCTTTCCGAAACATTCTTCCCCAGCTATCGCGGTCCCTGCGAACGATCTGGCAGGCGAGAGTTTGCGCAGATGCCGGCGTTCAGCCCGCAAAGGCCCCTGAGGAGGTTAGAGCAACCTTTCTCAACAAGCCGAACCTCATGACGGAGCACGAGTTCGTCCGAGGCAAGGCGATAAGGGCGGCGAAGCGCATCAACCTTACACAGATCACCCAAATGCTGCGTCTCGTTTCGGACGCCGATGCACAATTGAAGGGTCTCTTGCCCAACTTTACGTCAATGGAGACTCTAGAACAAACGGTTCTCCAAATGGCCGAAGTCGCGAGGCCGAAAGTCGCTGTACGGTGAGTCCGACACCCGATGTGGAGTCCGGTGCTTTAGCGCCGCTTTCACCGAGGGCTTTAGCCCGAGAAAACGCCGGAGAATGGAAGTTCGGCCTATGGCCAGCGAACATGCAGAATTTGTCGGGCTAAAGCCCTCGGTGAAAGCGGCGCTAAAGCACCGCACTCCAAAATTCGATGTGCAATCTAGGGTTCTCTAAAGGCTGCTTCCAACTCTTCGGCGGCCGCGACGATGGATGGCGCCTGGCCGAGTGGCGCCTCGTACTCTTGGGGCGCGGCGTTATCCGCATCTGGCAGATCAGATTCTACATGTCGTATGTGACGCCGAGACAGCCAGAAGAATGCGTTCGCTACGGAAAGGAGGCCCATCAGGACAAACAGAACGCGAATGCCCGCGCCGTCCGACGTTCCAAATACGCGGCCCAAGCTGGAAGCCAATCGCCCGCCGGGGTGCATGGCCGGCTCAAAGACGTAATCGGCAAGGGGGCCCGCAATCGCTAGAGCGATAGGCGAGATCAAAGAGGCGATAACGCGGCGAGCGGCAAAGACGCGGCCCTGCATGCTGTTGGGCGTCTTTCGCATCCAAATCGCCTGGCTCGAGGAGTTCACGACAGGAAAGAGCAACGTCATCAAGCCAATCGAAGCGATGTAGAGTGGGACCGACGGAGGCAGTCCTATGAGGCACATCATTGCACTCCCCACTGCGCCAAACCCGAGCACGCCGTAGATTCGCCGCTTAGGCCCGCCCCAGATGCTCATGCCGATCGTTCCAAGGATCATGCCGATGCTGCCGAGCGACTGGACCACGCTGATGACCTTGACGCTGTGGAAGGTGTTCCAAACAAGGGGAGTGAAGAGGATGAAGGCGAGGGGCATGGTGAAGTTGATCACCAGGAAATAGCACAGCAGGCCAAGAAGCCCCGGCCGCGCTAAGATAAATCGAAAGCCATCCATCGCTCCTACCAGCACGGAAGGATGCTCCACGTCCTTATCCTGGGCCAGCACCGGCGTCCTCGCCAGCACAAGTGCGATGACGGCAATCAGAAAGCTCGTCACGTCTAGAATGACAAGCCACTCCAAGCCGCGGGCTCCGGCAGCGGTCATGATCGCCGCCGCCATCGCAGGGGCAAGGACTGTGGTGGACGCGTCGTTGAACTGCAACATCGAGTTCGCCCTGGACAGATGCTCATGCTCGACGAGGCGAGAGGTGATCGCGGAGATTGCAGGCCAGGTGAAGGTGGCGAACGCCGAGCTTAAAGCCATGAGACCGTAGATTTCCCACAACTGCAGCTTTCCGAACAGGACGAGAACGGCAAGTCCAAACGAGGCCGCGCCTGATCCGACCGCACTGACGATCATCGCCTTCCGCCGATCCCATCGATCCAAGAGCGCACCTGCAAATGGTCCGAATAGCACGGCGGGCAGGGTGCTGAAAAGGGCCGAAAGAGCAAACCGCGTAGTCCCGTGCTCCGGCGAATGCTGGAGAATCCAGACCCCAATGCCGAAGTTCGTGAGCCCCGAACCAAGCGTTGAGACAAGCTGCCCGAACCAAATGGTCAGGAAGACTTTATAGTTCTTACTCATCCTTGAGGGCGGTCGCATGATCTCATCCATGATGTTGGCGCGAGCGGTGCTGCACCTGCGAGTGCATCGGACCTATTGGCCCACCAATAAAAAGAAAAACCCCAACCCGGGGGAGGGTTGAGGCGGATGTTTAAGTTGTCTCTTTTCTTAGACGCCGACGGGCTCTAGCTCGTCGCCTGCTGCGGCCGGAGCGGCTACTTCCTCAGACTTGGCCTCTTCTTCGACGGGGGCGTTCGGATCGTAGACTTCGACCGTCACGTGAGCGTCGACCGAGCGGTGCAGGTCCAAAAGAACGGAGTGCTTGCCCAGCCGTTTGATCGGCTCCACGAGAGCGACCTGCTTCTTCTCAAGCTGAACGCCGAGTTGGGCCTTGATCGCGTCCGCCACATCCTGCGAAGTGATCGCGCCGAAGAGCTTGCCGGCGGATGCGCCAACCTTACCTTCGATGCGGACCAACTTGCCGTCCAGATTCTCCTTCACGCCTTCGGCGGAGGACTGGTGCTCGGCGGTCTTGGCAGCCACGCGAGCCTGACGGACTTGGAGAGCGGCGATCTGCTTCTTCTCCGCAACGATCGCAAGACCGCGGGGGAACAGAAAATTGCGAGCGTAGCCGTCGGCAACAGTGACGACGTCACCCTCTTTCCCGACTTTCGGGACGGTCTTGTTAAGAATAACCTTCATCTTAAATCTCTTATTTTTGAACGCCTATGCCTATGGTGGGTCGTGCGTGATCGAGGATTCTATCTGCTCCGAGCCAACCGTAAACTCCCTTACCCACGCTGATACGCATCTTTAAGTCGAGACGCGGATCGTTGAAGTCGAATAAATCGGCACGCAGGGCAAGGCGGTCGTTAAAATGATAGTCTACCCCCATGCCCGGCTTGGCGGCATAGATGCCGTACCGGTAGCTGAGCCCCCGGCCAACATCATGGCCAAGCTGGATGATCAGCTTATTGGACTCGAATGCGTCCCAAACACCGATGTAATAGTTGGTGTCCTTCGCCCTGGTCGAGAAGTTCACGTCGGTGCGCCAGTACTCAGGTTCGGATTGATGCAAGACGTCCATCTCACCGGTGAAGCCAAGCGGTTTTGGCCGTGCTCCCTTTCCGAAGACGCCACGGATGTCTTCCAGCGTCGACTTCGCCTCGTCCGCCAGCGCGCTCGCCTTGTTCGCGATTTCCACCGCTTTGGCCGAGACCTCGACGCCGTTCTTTGCGATGGTCTCTGTACTTTGGGCGATCCGGGTGCCGCTGTCGCTAATTTGTGCAGTGTTGTGGATCGTGCTTTTGATATCGCCTTGTGTGCTCTTGTCGCTGACTATGTCGTCCAAACTCGCCACCAAGTGCTCCGCCTTCGCGCTCGTCTGATTCAACCGATCCAGCATCTGCGCGGTCTTCTCTTCAAAGTGGCCTTTTTGTAAGGTCGACACGACAATGCTCGTACTCTCCTGCACGTCCTTCATCGCGAGAGTTGCATTCTTGAGGGCTTGATTAATGAGCACACGGTTCTCAGAAAGCAACCCTTGGGTCTGAGCCGACAACTGGCCAAATTGTTTTAAGGTCGTATTCGAGGTCTCCAAGAGAGTCTTCATATCCTTCCGAAGGCTCTGATCTTCAATGAGGCCACGCGTCGCCTTAATGGTCTTGGTCAGTTCGGCAACCGCGTCTTTGGCTCCTGGAACGGCGTCTTCGAGGGCACTGGCTTTTCGACCCTTCAGAACGGTTCCCGGCGTGTCATATCCACGGATCGGTCCTTCCGGGGGCGCGATCATGACAGTGCCCTGGGTCAGAGTTAGCAAGGATCCAGGAATCACCGCCTCGCTTCCGGCCGGTATAGGAACCTTGGGATCGAGGGCCATCGTAATTCGGGCGACCTTGGGGCTCTGTAACTCTGTTTTCGTTATCGTCCCAATTTCCAGCCCTGCCATCATCACCTGAGATCCGGCGACCAACCCCGAAGCATCTTCAAAATCTGCATAGTAGGTCGCCTGGGGCTTTGCAAAAAGAGATTTGCCAAGAATGGCGTAGGCGCCATACAGGAGAACGGCGAACGCGACCACGAGGGCCCCCACTTTGGTCGCGGCTTGCATATATCTCTTAGTTTAACGCGGTTCCAATAGGCCTTTTGGCCAAACGGGGCCGCAACAG
>JANYLD010000179.1 GCA_025363835.1 Armatimonadota bacterium | reverse complement strand
AAACTTGCATATCTTCCGCAAAACGATTGCGCTTGGCAGGACTTTTCCAGAAAGATATTTGTTGAACTGCTGGCGATTAATCTGTGTTGCCGCACAAACGGCAGCGATTGAAGGATACTGCTCACAAAATCGGCGAAGATTTGGCTGTCCACGATCCCGTATTCCATAGCCTCTTCGGCTGACATCCAGTAGTCGCGGTCCAAGTCCTTGCGGACTTGCTCAGGATCACGGCCGGTGCCCTCAGCGATCAAGCGGACGTAGGTCTCGTTCATCTTGCCCATCTCTTCCAAATAGATCCGAGCATCGGACATGGTGCCTCGGTAGCCGCCGCTGGTTTGGTGGATCATGATGCGGGCATTGGGCATCGCGTACCGCTTCCCCTTCGTGCCACCGACCAATAGCGCGGTGCCCATAGAAGCGGCCATGCCCACGCAGACGGTTGCGACGTCACATTTGACATGGCGAATCACATCGTACATGGCGAGCCCAGCGGTCACGCTCCCTCCCGGGCTGTTGATGTAAATATCGATGTCGGCGTCAGGATTCTCTTTCTCTAGAAACAGGATCTCGGCGATAACAAGGTTGGCAAGGGGGTCGGAAATTTCCTCGCCAATGAAGACGATACGGTCTTTCAGCAAGCGCGAGTAGATGTCGTAAGCACGCTCCCCGTGCGATGTCTGATCCACCACCATGGGAACAACGGACTGGCTCATGCTCATCATCCGGTAACCACCACCGCCTCCCGATCCCGGTCCAGGCCATAAGGCGCTCGTCTTTCGGTCAGAATCATTCGAAAGGCGGGTACGCGCAGGGAGATCTGCGCGAGATGTGCCAAGAGGAAGGGCAAGGAGAACCCAAGGGCCTGCCGCCAGTTGAAATACACCTCCATCGGAATGCGGGTCACCTCGGGGGTTTCCACATAACGGTGCTCTAACCGCACTCGCGTTCCCGCGTCGTCAGGCGACAGGGTCCAGACCACAACGGACGGCTCTGGCGCTTCGCCATCGTCCCATGTATAGGCCAACAATCTCCCTTCGTCTACTTCGATGACCTTCCCTTTTACAGGCTCACCAGAGGGCCGGTCGAACCGAAATCGAAAGCCGATGAGCGGCTCAAACTCGCACGGCATCAGCCAGCGGCCAAGGGCGTCTGGATCGGTTAGAGCCTGCCACACCCGTTCTGGAGGGTGGGGATAAACGGCGTCGAGTTCAACCTTGTCTTTCATGGATTCTCCTTGAGATAGTCACCGAGGGCTGCCATCTTGCCAGTCCAGAATTTCTCATATTCCTGGACCCAGTTCGCCACATCTTCCAGCGGCCCCGCGTTCAGCTTGTAAATTCGCTGCCGGCCCGCTTTCCGCACGCTCACCAGTCCGGCGCCCTTCAATACCGCCAAGTGCTGCGAGACTGCAGGAAGACTCATATCGAAGGACTCCGCTAACTTCTGCATCGGCATCTCGCTCGTCGCCAGCCGGCTCAAAATAGCACGGCGGGCGGGCGCCGAGATGGCCGAGAACACATCAGTGGCGAGAGGTTGACCGGTCATGTTCCTATTATACTTAAGCAATCACTTAAATGTTCGGCAGAAACCTGAAAAAAGTGCTTGACCAAACGGCTGTATTCCCTTATCATGTTGTGAACTGGGAGAGGTGAGGGCTATTCCTTGCGTTCGCGCGACCAATTTCATTGCCTTAACCCAGCGGGAGGCTTCATGAATAGAACTCGTGCCATAGCAGCACAGGCCGTCTTATTGGGCTTGTGTCTGGGCCAAAGCGCTTTCGCACTCGGCGATTCGCAGAAGGTCAAACTAGACAAGATAGTAGCTCCGGATGCAATCCAGCATTCGGTCGTGGTTGGCCACACCAAAGCGGAAAAGACTCTTCACATTTCGCTCAGCTTGCCGTACGGAGACCCTGCCGGAATGCAGGCGTTCGTTGATAGTGTCAACAACCCAAAGAGCCAGAACTACCACCAATACATCACACCAGAAGAGGTTGGCGCTCGATTCGGCCTGTCGGCTGACAAGGTCACCGCTGTCGCAGACTATTTGAAGTCACAGGGATTTAAGGTCAACTTGGTAGCCAAGAACCACCTCAGCATCCTCGCAGACTGTTCTGCCAAGCAAGCGGAAGCGGCGTTTGGAACCGTGATCAACGACTTCCAATCACAAGACCCGAAGGAGCCGGGTAACCCCAACTTCTACTCCTTCACAACCTCCCCGCAGGTACCGTCCACGATCGCGCCCTACGTGGCCGACATCTCAGGTCTCCAGAACTATACAAAGCCGCAAATGCGCGCTTTGACACCAACTCAGACGCGGACTCTCTACAACACTGCCCCCATGTACAACGCGGGAATCCAGGGTCAGAATCGCACACTAGCTATCTCCAACTTTGATGGCTACCGGCTTAGCAATGTGCCTTTGTATTACTCGCAATTCGGTTTGCCCACCCCGACTGGCGGAGTGAACAGCAACGTCCATGTGGTAACGATCAGTGGCGGCGCCGGCAGTGGCACGCCCCAGGGCGAGGGAGACCTCGACATCCAGATGGTCCTCGGCATGGCCCCCCTTTGCAACTTCTACATTTATGACGGGGGAAGTTCCGACCTCATCGGTGTGCTTACGCGGGAAGTCAACGACAACATCGCGCAGGCTATCAGTGAGAGCTACGGCTGGAATTTGCCCGCGGCAACTGCCACGTCCGCGCACAACCTTCACCTTTCGATGAGCGCCCAAGGCATCACCTACATGGCTGCCTCAGGCGATTCTGGCACGACGCTAGAGCCCTATTCCTACCCAGACTACGATCCAGAAGTTCTTATGGTCGGTGGTACGGTGGCAACCACGGATGCTAGCGGCAACCGCACCTCAGAAATCAACTGGACGAGCGGCGGCGGCGGATGGAGCACGAACACAGCCACGTTCAATACGCGCCCCTCTTGGCAAACCGGGACAGGCGTTCCTTCCAATAACCACCGTCTGGTACCGGACATTGCGTTCAATGCGGGCGGATCCGGGGCCTATCAGTTCTATCTTAACGGCGCCCTGAGTTCCGGCTACGTTGGAACGAGCTTCGCCTCGCCCGTTTTCTGCGGAATGCTTGGCGTTGCCGAGCAAAAGATCATGGCCAATGGTGGACTCGCTTCGGGTCGATTTGGTCGAATTCAGGATTTGATCTATTCCCAGAACAACCGGTCTGACGTGTACTTCGATATCACGAGCGGCAGCAACGGCACTCTTCCCGACGGCACCACTTCCAACGCGCATGCGGGTTGGGACTATTGCGTCGGCTGGGGACCGATGAACATGAACAACTTTGTCGCCACCCAAGGCGGCAGCGGACCCACCATTCCCAATCCGCCGACCGGTCTAACGGCAACTGCGGGCAACGGCCAAGTTTCTTTAAGTTGGACGGGCAGCACGGGAGCGACGAGCTATAACGTGAAGCGCTCCACCACAAGCGGCGGTCCTTACACGACGGTCGGTTCATCATCCTCCACGTCATTTACAAACACTGGCTTGACGAACGGAACGACCTACTTCTATGTTGTCACTTCGGTCAATACGGCCGGTGAAAGCGGCAACTCGAACCAGGCCTCCGCGACTCCTTCGGGTGGCGGCGGCGGTGGCCAGCAACTGCTGCTTAACCCCGGCTTTGAGAGCGGCGCCGTGACTTGGGTTCAGACATCGGGCGTCATCGGCCAGTACGGTTCGTCTGGCCAGCCGACCCACAGCGGAACCTGGGATGCATGGCTTAACGGTTATGGCTCAAGCCACACCGACAGCCTGTATCAGACCGTGACAGTCCCCTCGACAATCACGACCGCGACGTTGTCGTTCTATCTGCACATCGATACGGCAGAGACGACGACCACGACCGCATATGACACCCTCAAGGTGCAAATCAGAAACTCGAGCAACACGGTGCTGGCAACCCTGGCAACGTACTCGAACCTGAATCACGCCACCGGCTACAGCCTGAAGAGCTTCGACGTCTCGGCGTACAAGGGGCAGACGATCCGTGTCTACTTCCTGGGCGTAGAGGACACTTCCCTTCAGACCTCGTTCGTCATCGACGACACGGCTCTGAACACCAACTAAGCTCTGCTCAGCAGACCAAAGGGCGGCCCGGCAACTATGCCGGACCGCCCTTTTTTTTCTTCCAATCCTTAAATCTCGTAATGCGACGCAAACGGGACTCGTCATGTATTTGAACCAGCATTGGAGTCTGAACGTGAGAATGCAAGGATTCCCAACAGCTATTTGCAGTTGCAATGGCGGAAACTTGGTCGTATCATGTGGCAGCGGGAGTCAGTCACGCCCGGTCTTCTTAACCGGAGAGCCCACGTGATCTTTTTCCTCGGGAGGCAACATGCATAAATTTGCTGTCATGGCTCAAGCGACAGGACTTGGCCTTTGCCTGGCTTCGAGCGCATTTGGAAATTCACTTTCCAGAAACATGTCCCAACTTCACAAAGAAGTGCCGGACGTGGTTGCTCGCTCTTTGAAGCTGGGACACTCTGACCCTAACCGGTCGCTACCCGTTGCCATTAGCTTGCCGTTTGGCGACCAAGCGGGCATGGAAGCCTTCGTGAACAGCGTCAGCGATCCACGAAGCGCCAACTACCGAAACTTCATGACGCCCGAGCAGATCGGGGCAAACTTTGGCCTCTCGAGCGACAAGGTACAAGCCGTCGCCGATTATTTGAAGGGCAATGGCTTCAAGGTCAACTTGATTGCCAAGAACCACCTCAATATCCTCGCGGACTGCACCGTATCCCAAGCAGAAAAGGCGTTTGGCACAACGATTAATGAATACCAGGCCCAAGATCCGAGCGAGCACGGTAACAACCGTTACTACTCGTTCGCCTCCACTCTCCAAGTGCCCGCGACAATCGCTCCATTTGTTGTGGACATAAGCGGACTGGAAAGCTTTACCAAGCCTCAACGGCTTGCGCTGACACCAACCCAAGGCCGCGTTCTTTACAACCTTGCCCCGATGTATAACGCCGGGGTGCAGGGCCAGGGCCGATCGGTCGCGATCTCAAACTGGGACGGCTACCGGTTGACCAACGTCCCCCTCTACTACTCGCATTTCAGCCTGCCCACGCCGGCCGGCGGAGTAGGATCAAACGTTCACATCGTCTCGATCGACGGCGCGAATGGCGGAACTGCCAGCGTTGGCGCGGAAGGCGATTTGGACATCCAGATGGTCCTCGGCATGGCGCCGCTTTGCGATCTCTACGTCTATGACAACGGCGGCGGAACAAGCGACCTCATCGGCGTTCTCACGAGGGAAGTCAACGACAACATCGCCGACGTGATCAGCGAAAGCTACGGTTGGAACATCGACGCGGCGACGGCAACTTCGGCGCACAACCTTCATGTGTCCATGAGCGGCCAAGGCATCACCTATATGGCGGCAAGCGGAGATAGCGGAACCTCGATTGAGCCGTATTCCTATCCCGATTGGGAGCCTGAGGTTCTGTCCGTGGGCGGTACCGTCGCGACGACGGACACCAACGGCAATCGAACTTCGGAAGTTGCCTGGAGCAGCGGCGGCGGCGGTTGGAGTACCAACTCAGCCACCTTCAATGTCCTCCCATCCTGGCAAGCCGGAAACGGCGTGCCGACTGGCAATAATCATCGCCTTGTCCCTGACGTTGCCTTCAACGCAGGCGGCCCCGGCGCTTACCAATTCTATCTGAACGGCTCCTTGAGCTCCGGCTATGTTGGAACCAGTTTTGCGTCGCCCGTTACAGCGGGTCAACTCGCAGTGGCTGAGCAGCAGATCATCGCCAATGGCGGTCTGCCAGCCAACGGAGCGGGCAAACGACGCTTTGGCCGTATCCAGGACCTGTTCTACGCGCAGAACGGGCGGTCGGACGTGTGGTTCGATATTACATCTGGCAGTAACGGAACGTTGCCGGACGGAACGACCTCAAACGCCCGAGCAGGCTGGGACTTCACCTCCGGTTGGGGCGCCATCAATTGGAACGCGTTTGTCGCATCGCAGGGAACCCCGATTCCCGACTTCTCGATGTCCACCACACCATCGTCTCAGACGGTGACTTCCGGAAGTGGAACAACCTACACGACGAGCACCGCTGGTCTAAACGGCTTCGCGGGCACGATCAGTCTGAGCGTCTCGGGCGTGCCTGCAGGCGCCAGCGCCTCGTTCTCGTCGAGCAGCGTTACTGCTGGTGGAAGCTCGACTCTGAACGTCAGTTCCGGAACGGCCGCGACGGGAACTTACACGCTAACGGTGACTGGCACGGCTTCGACGGGAACGCACACGAATACGGTCACCCTCGTGATAAATCCGGCGCCCGTTTCTGACTTCTCGATGTCGACGACGCCATCGTCTCAGACCGTAACAAGCGGCGGGAACACGAGCTATACGACCAGCACGGCCGGAATCAACGGCTTCGCCGGCACGATTAGCCTGAGCGTTTCTGGCGTGCCTGCAGGCGCCACCGCTTCGGTCTCACCAACCAGCGTTTCCGCTGGTGGAAGCGCAACCCTGTCGGTCAGCTCCGGTACGGCTGCAACTGGGACGTACACGTTGACCATCACAGGCACAGCCTCGACAGGCACGCACACGAACACGGTCACACCCGTGATCAATCCTGTGCAAGTCGCAGACTTCTCGATAACGGCCTCGCCGACGTCAAGGTCTGTTCGCCGGGGCCGATCGACGAGCTTCACCGTGACGGTAAACGGTTCGGGAGGCTTCTCAGGGAACGTCGCTCTCAGTGCGACGGGCATGGGTTCGGGCACGACCGTGTCATTCAGCCCAACCAGCATCACGGGCTCCGGAAGCTCCACGATGAGCGTGAGAGCGTCGTCTGGCGCGGCTCGCGGAACGTTCACGATCACCATCCATGGAGTGAGCGGTTCCCTATCGCACACCAGGACGGTGAGTCTCACGATCACCTGATCGTCGAACTTCTCTCTCAGGCTGCAAGAACTCGTTCTTGCAGCCTGAGGTTGTTTTTGGCTGTCGTATGCGGATAATAGAAAGATGACCCGCGCCGAGTTAAAGGAGGTCGTCGAGCCTCTTCTGCAGCCGCATTCTAAGGAGCTCCGAGAGATGGCGTTAGAAGGGGCCTGGATGCTAAGCCAACGCCTTCATCCAGCCGACCTTCTGGTGTACGACAACTACAACGCGGTCGCCCTTGGCTGGACCTTTACAGGCAAGACGGGAGACTGCAAAGTGATGCTTCCTGTTGGGTCCTACAAGCTGAGGCTCGGCTTTGGCTGCGGCGACCGCTTGCACGATCCTGAAAAGCGGCTGCTGGGTGAAGGGACGGTCTTCAGGAGCATTATCCTGACCTCGCTCGACATGCTCGACGATCCCTACATTTGCCGCTTGATCGAAGACGCCACTGCGATGGCCAAGAAGGGCCAATGCAGCGGGCAGGTAATTCTGAAGTCCGTATCGGCCAAAAAACGTAGGCCGTCGGGGGGATGATGGTGTGATGAAGTGATGATGTGATGAGGTGAGGGGCCTTGGCTCTTGGCTCTCTCTAAGCGAAGCGTCTGACATCATCACATCACATCAGAAGCCGAAGCAAGGTAAGACAAACGAATGCCTGAAGACAACGCAGTTCTTGATACGGAGCAAGCTTTTTTCGATGCTCTTCTCACGAGCGACATGAAAGCACTGGACAGCCTCCTCGCCGAGGACTTCACGATCATAGACGTGATGACCGGCTCCGAGATCCTCAAGCCGGCCTTTGTGGACGCGGTGACTTCGGGCCTCGTGAAATTCAAATCGATCGATCGCCAAGAAGCGCGCGTGAGGTTCTATGGATCAGTCGCCATCGTGACCGGGCGAACTCACATGGACGGCTTATTTCAAGGCCAGCCCTTTGGCGCGGCAAGCCGCTACACCCACGTCTTCTTCAAAGATAACGGTCGCTGGACAATGGCCGCCGCGCAGGGCACGCCAATCGCCACCCCAAACTAAACGTTCCCATATGGAGTGCGGTGTTTTTAGCACTGCTTTCCCCGAGGGCTTTAGCCCGACAATCGACACTTGCTCCATGTATACGCCACGACCTAACTCAGCCTAAATTTTTCGGGCTATTGGGGAAAGCGGTGCTAAAGACATCGCACTCCAAAACCGGACTAGCCTGTCGGAATCTGACTCGTGTGCGCCTGAACCCATTGCTCAAACGACTGCAGCTTCGGATTCAGAGTCTTCGCAAATGCGATATCCCGCCGTTTCGTGAACGAATCCGCGAAGTCGCGATAGAACTGGAACATGTTGCCGAGGTCGTCCGCCCCTGGGAAGCCGAAGCTCCGGAAAACGTCAGGCGGCACCTCGTTGTACTTAACCGGCTGCCCGATCGCCTTGCTCAGAACTTCCGCCATCTTCGACACCGGAATGTGCTCGCCCGCGATGCCAACCGTCTTCCCGATTAGATCTGGACGCTTGAAAATGCCCAGCGCACTTCGGCCAATGTCTTCCGTTCCGATGCCAGACAACGGCTCTTGCCCCATCGGCAAAGTCATCGCGAGCACGCCATCGGGCTCCCGAGAAAGACCGCTCGGCTGAAGCAGGTTGTCCCAGAAGAACGAGGTGAGGAGGAACGTAGTGGGCACGCCCGCATCGGTGAAGAAGTGGTCCGAGGCTCCCTTACCGTCGAAGTGCGGCACCTTGTATTTACCTTGGAGAGTCGGCATGCGGTTGTCCTCGAGGGGAACGTAAATTCGAGTGTCCTCCAGTGTCGACCAAACAACATGCTGGACGCCCGCTGCCTTGGCCGCGCCGGCCATCTTCTTGGCATTCGCCATCTCCTTCTCGGGCGAGAAGTGATTCCAGAAGAACGTGACGCAGTAAGCGCCGTAAGCGCCCGCAAACGCTCTTTCGAGACTGGCCTCGTCGTCAATATCACCCTGCACGACTTCCACACCCTTCGCGGCCAATTCCTCGGCTTTCGACGACTCGGGGTCTCTTGTTATCGCCCGGGCAACGAATTCGCCCGAAGTATCTTCCAAAATGGCGCGCACCACACTGCCACCCTGCGAGCCGGTAGCACCAACAACCGCAATGATCTTCTTTTCAGCCATAGTGCCCTATATATTTCCATATGGAAGCATATTCTCGCAAGACTTTTTATTCTCGTGTCTTGGCGTAGGAATTCAAGTTGGCAAGCAAATCTCTCGGACCGTTTCCCAAGACTGTAAGATGGCGCGAGATCGTGATGCGCTCAGGCGGCGATCTAGAACTCGCCGAGAGTCTCCTTTCCCGCCTTACGCTTCTGTACGAGTCGTTCGTTCGGGACGAGGTCGCGATTGCCTGCGTCTCGTTTCTTGTCGCCCTGCCGATATGCACGCGGGAAGACAAAGCACTTAAAGCACTCCGAGACACTTTTGGGATCGTGGTGGCTGGACCATCGGCGGAGCAGCTCGCGACTGCTCTCAATGTGGTTGTGCCGCGCGTTCATACGGTCAAGATTGCCACTCTCAGGACGCTGGAACAGATCTTTGAAGACGACCAGGGAGGCAGCCTGTTCGCAGGTGATCCCTGGGAGAAGTGGAGGACGTTCGACGGCTCGGGCTTTTGTGATCTGGCCAGGCGCTTCTTTGCCAATTTGAACTACGTTTGTTTTTTAGAAGTTTTG
>JANYLD010000155.1 GCA_025363835.1 Armatimonadota bacterium | reverse complement strand
TTCGAGCCGGAACTGTTCGGGTTTCATCTCCGAAAGCTTGATCCAGTCGACCTTTGGACTGCAGATGGGATACATCGAAGCTTCATAGATGATCCCCTTATGCTCGTCGCCGTAGACTTCGACCAGCCTGTCGCGCAGTAGCTTCAGCCCGGGCGGAATCGTCCCTTCTTCCGGATACGTGCTGACTCCGATAAGCGCGACTTGCCAAAGGACCAGGGTCGAGTAAGGATCCCAAATCCGTTCTCGCAGCATGAAATCGGTCGCCTCGAATGACTGGCATCCAAATCGGGCAGGATCAAGGCCGAGGTCCGAGAAGAGGCAGTCTTCCGCAGAAACCCCCGCAAGCATCTCAGCCTCGAAACCCTCTGTTCGGGCTTGCTTAATGGCGGCATGGGTCGGGTTGGCAAAAACGCCGGGGTGGCCGTACGCCGCAAAGCAAACGTCTAGGCCCTTGCGAACCTCGTCCAAGACCAGGTCGGTCATTTCGGCGTAGGTCTTCACTCGGGGCTTCCCCTGCGCATAACAGTAATGAAGCTCACGAACGTCCTTGTTCATAGACTGCAACTGAAGAATGCCGGGAAGGTTGTTGTTCACCACGAAGACGACGTCCGCGCTCGATATTGCCGCCACCGATTCAAGCGTTAATTGCGAAGGACGAATGCCAAGGCCGACTACTGTTAACGTCCCTCGCTTGGCGAGTAGGTCTTCTAGAGTGTCGCTTGGGATCGCCTGCGAACCAGGCATCAAGCTATGCTCGGATCGTCGGGTCCGCCGCCAGGGCTGCTCGGCTCGTCGGCGAGGAAGATCATGCCGTTTGCAATACCACTAATATCGGCGAATTGTGCGCATTCGTTGGTCAGAAAATGGGTCACGCGATCCTTGTCCAGACTCTTCACTGCTTCAACGTGATCCGGCCCCAAGTGGCTACCGTGGACCTCGAGCATACGACTAATCGTTTTGCGATTCGTTGTATCGTTGGCTGCTTTATGCAGGAAGTAAGCCATCGGCATTTGCTGCCGGTATTGGTCTTCGCTCAATCTTTCCAAATCGTCCTCCGAAAGTGCAAATTATGGGTACGCATCGGCGCGATGCATTATTCAATATACCAATCAAGTTTAAAAGTTGTAAATGGTTGAACCTTGGTTCTGAGTCCTGAACGCGAAAACAGCTACAAAGCAACTATCCGGCTTTCGCAGCAGGCAGGTCAAGCCTCTTGATGCCTTCCTCAATGTTCATTGTGCGGCCCTCTCTGAGCCACATGGCGTAGTGTTCGCCCAATCGCGCCTGGGTTGACCACACAATTTCGGTAGTCCACATCTTAATATAGTGTTCAAACTCTATGCCCGACTCTTCTCGAAGTCGTGAGCCCAGGCCCTGGATGCTTGCCGCGTGATGAGGCGCGGAGTCCAATAGCAACTCCGAGGCGAGGGTCAGATATGCGGCAAGCCAGTGGATGTCATCAATGGTGGCTAACTGTCTTAGGCCCTTACGGAACAGGTCAGATGACTTCGTTCCGCCGCGACGCCTGTCGAGATAAGCAAGGCTGCAATGGACGATTCCTAACCCTCGGATATCCAGCAATTTGCCTCGGGCAGAAGCCATCTCCTTCAACTGAGCTTCCGCCAAATCATAGTGTCCACGATTCGTATAGATGTTGCTCAGCCAATACCGGGCGTAACCCTCCATCTTTGGATCGTCGATTTCCTTGCAGTGGTCGATAACCCAATGAAACATCTCGATCGCTGTTTGTTCTTGCTCCAACTCATAGGCGCATTCGCCTAGCCGAGTGGTGGCATAGCGGAGGATATTCAGATCTCCGAAGCCTTGAGCTATCTCTCGTGCCAACTTAATCCGCTCCAAGCCCAAGGCGTCGCCTCTATACACCGCCATTGTCCCCGCCAAAACATTCAGCCGAATCTGCAACTCTCCTTCGCTCGTTGGAAGCTGTTCTAGAACCCGATCGATGAAATGCGCGGTCTGGCTGACAAAACCGATCATCAGCCAGTAATCGACAATTTTTATCAAGATCAAACCTGCCTGCGCCGCTGCCCGACCCTGACTCAGCGCCCACTCGATTGCGGAAACGATATTGTCGTGTTCGGACCGGGCAGCGGCCTGCCAGGCCACGATGTCGAGGGAAGTCTCGATCTCATAGATTCGCAAGGCCAACTCGCAGACGTAATTCAGAAACCTGTCCGTCGTTAGGACCTGCTCCCCTCGAGCCTCCAAGGCTTCGAGGGCGTAAGCCCGGCAGGTGTCCAGGAGCCGGTAACGCATCTCGGCGTCCTTCTGTTCAGCCATCACCAAGGATTTGTCGACCAAGTTTGATAGGAGCTCGGAGACTTCCGCTTGGTCGATCGGCGACGCGCCGCCAACTGCCTCAGCCCCTTCCAAAGAAAACCCGGACGCAAACACCGCCAATCGGTTAAACAGAGCTTTTTCCTGTTCCGAGAGCATCCGGTACGACCAGTCCAGAGTGGCCCGCAGCGTCTTGTGACGCGGGACCGCGCCAGGGTTTTCCAGGTCTAGCCAGGCCAAATCCTTACTGAGCTTCTCGAAAATTTGCTTCGGTGTAAAGCTACGCAGCCGGGATGCCGCAAGCTCAATGGCCAACGGTATGCCGTCCACCCGTTTTGCGATGCGGCAAAGGGCTTCGATGTTGGTAGGTGTTGCCTCAAATTCGGAGTTTGCGCTCTTAGCTCTCAGCACCAAGAGCTGAAGGGCCTCATACTTCGCGACCGTCTCCTCGACGGGAAAATCCAACGGATCGTCGATCGCCGTGGGTGGATAGGAGAGCGGCGGAACGCGCACCACGTAGTCCGCCCCCGTACCGAGAACAACACGGCTGGTTGCGAGAATCTTTACGTCCGGGCATGAACCTAAGATCCGGGACGCCGCATCCTTGCAAGCCTCCACTACGTGCTCGCAGTTATCCAAAACGATCAACAGCTTCTGATCCTTCAGGAATCCAAATAGCCGCTCATCGATGGACGCCTCCGCAGACTCTTTGATTCCAAAGACCCTCGCAATCGCGGGAATAACGTCGTGCGGATCTGAAATGGAGTCCAACATGGCTTGCCACACGCCATGGCGGAAGTCTCCTACACTCGCACGGCCAACTTCAATCGAGAGCCTCGTTTTGCCAATTCCGCCGCTTCCTAAAAGAATCACGAGCCGTTCCGACCTCAAGGTCTGCACAACTTCTTGGATGAGGGGAGCGCGGCCAATGAAAGAGGTCAGGGGACGAGGCAAATTCCCTCGCGGTGGAGCGCTTTTCACTTCTGCAACTGCAGCCGCCTCAAAGAAACAGTCGCCGGGACGGTTTGTAGTTAGAACTGGCGCGGCCCAACCCACCGCAGTTCCGCGAATGGAGGTGCGAGCCTCGTACAGCGCTTCTTCCAGCGAGAATCCAGTTGTGAGTGCGGAATAAAAGGCTCTTGCAAAGACGAGTGCGTCGCCATCGGATACCGCAGCCTGCATACCGATGACGGCGGGCAGACCGGCCAACGCCAGTTTCGTTCCGACACTCTCTAAAGCACCCGCCGATTCGCAGCTCGAAAGGACGACCAGTTGCACCCCCGCGTCCACAAGAAGCTTGGCCAAATCCTCGCCGTACATCACCGATGTTTGCCCAGGCTCCGCGCCTTCGAGCACGAGGAACCCTCCCGTCAACCGGATATCTCCGTGGCCGACGAAATGAAACACACCAAACCGGTTCTCGATTAAGATTCGGCTCAATGAATTGTGGGTGGCGTGTTCGAGAGTCGAGAGCCTGAGTTGCGCACACTCTGGGGAAGTCAGGGCTTTCGCGACAGTCTCAAATTCGCGCTTACAGCTTGCAAGGGCAGGGTATGACCCAGATTCGGGGTTGGCAAACGCGAGGAGAACGCTTGTTGAGGCCTTAACGGGCGTGAATTCAGATTTCGCTGCCTTGCGGTGAACTCGGACGGCCGGATTCAGGGTGAGGAATCCGATCCTGGAGTCATCTAAATAGGCAAGCTCCCAAGGGATATCCTGAAGACCGTCAGGTAGCTGTAGGCCAATTCGAATGGAACCTTGACCGAAAATATTTTCGATCTCAGCTTTGATTCCGTCGTTGAAAGCAATCGCGGCAACGGCACGACCGGCCTCGATGGCATCATCTCTCGATGGTTCTGACCCAGGCGATAGGATCGCATTAGCCAGTCTTCGAACCGTTACTACGGTTTCGGTTAAAGCTTGGTACCTCGCCAACTCAGTGTGTTCAGAGTCAAGAAGGGCAGCGTCCAACCCTTCCGGCGAGTTCTCGATGCGAAGCGTGAGATCTCGAATTTGCGAAGCAGCCATATCTTTGCGTCACGAGACCCTGGAGCCCACTCTGACTCAGGGCATTGCGTAATAATACGATAAAAGAACGAAATACGCAAGATGCAGTTCTTACGTCAGGCAATATGGCTCGCGTGCAAAGCGATAGGCCCTAAGGCAAGTGCGATTATCGCCAGGATGCCTGTCGATATGAGTCAAAGCTACTTTGCGGGGCGAAGCATGAGGTTCATCGCCGCGTGCATTTCAAATTCCCCATCGGGCACGCCCAAGGATGGCGCGCTCAGCTCCACGTCGAGTGAGGGCGGGAGCTCTCGAACATTCCATTCCCCTAGCATAAGAGTTGCTCCGCCAAAATCAATTGATAGGGTGAGTCGATCCTGGGCGAAAACCTCTCGGAGGGAATCCGGAAACTCGAAGCCGAGGATGAAATTGCCATTTCTGACCGCCGGCGCCGTTCTAAGCCTCAGTCGGGTGGGAGATGTGATCTTCTTGCCGCGAAGTTGATCGCTGATGTAAAGGGCGACCCAACCTCTGGGCGAGAACCAGCGACCCTCTGATAAAGCGAAGCAATGCGAGGCCGCCTCTCCCGGTACTAGCCCCAGCATCGAAGCATATTCAGGCGTTGCGAGGGTCCAGTCAGATCCCCGGGCAAGATTGGAACCGATCCAAGCCCAAGCACCCCCCGGTTCAACGATATAGAGGGAAATCTCGCGGGGTTCCGCAAAAGGCTGAGAAAACTTTGCTTTGGCGAAGAGTGAATCGTCTTCTTCAACCCGGATCGCCAGGTCCGCAAAGACGTTGCCTGGTTCCACGACCACCTTGGCCGTTTGGGCGCCACGGGTGGCGGAAAAAGAAGGGCTCAGTCTTAACGGCTCGACTCGCTTTCCCATCCCCAAAAAGAGGGATCGCAAGGAGCGTTTCTCCTCTACGCGCAGCTCTGGATGATTGGGACCTTGCGTACAAGCATCCTCCCAGTTGGCGAGAACCCGAGAAGTGCTCTTGAGAGCGGAGACCATCACACGCTTTAGCGCAGAATCCGACTCAAAGACCGAGTTCCGATCGTCGACGCCCTGGCCCGCGGAACGGAGCGATTCAGTCATCTGGATAAGCCGGGCGCGCATATCGGCCGAAGCCGTTAGGGCTGCCACCACAGAGTCCCTTTCTTCGGGCGTGATCCATCCGCAGGCGTATCTGGCCAATGCGTCCTCGTTAACCGGAGGGGGCCTTCTGTCTTCAAGAGATGAATCCAGAAGCGCCTCGACGATGGCGAGGGTGCCGGGATGAAGATCTGTGTCGTTGAGTTGGGTCATTCGTGACTCTCCTTCTTTGCGTACTTGGCCAGTTGTTCCGTGAGCCGTCCGTTACACAGCCAGCCGTTAAGCACGGCTGCGGTGAGGCTGTATCCAGCCACCCGAGCAGCCGGCTCGGTCCTTTCCAAAATCTGTTTGTGAGGTAGTTCGTGAATCGCCGAATACTGAAAAACCAGGCGTTTCCAAATCTCTGGCGAGGAAAGAGGATTAATTGGCGCGCGTCTCCTGATCAGCGCCTCTTGTATCGAGACCGCCACTTTTTCGAAAGGTAGCCGCTCACGACATCTGCCGAGCGCCGTGTCGACTTGTTCTCGGGTCAAGCCAGGGTCCATCTGGAGAATCTTCTCGGTTAAGAGGCCGTTTCGGTATCGCCATATTGCGATCTTTATCTCGTTCCATGTCCATGGCGTCGGTGGGGTGCCCTCTGCCTTTTCGGCAGCCATGGTAAGTCCATCGAGCTCCTGTATTGAAAGCGGCCGATCCTTTCCGAGAAGCGCGCAGATGAGGCTATCGTTATCCACATAGAGCAATTGATAAGCCATATCCCGAAGGACGGAAGGATCGGAAAGCCAAGAATCGATCATCGCGCGGCCGACGGGCTTTTCTTCGCCAACCAGCCGGCAAACCTCTTCCCAGGGACGGCCGTGCAAGTAGTAAAGCTGAGCGGCCAGGAGTCTCCGGTTTCGGTCCGAGGGGGAAAGGCGACGGCTGACCCCAAGCCACAGTTCATCCGCAGTCGCGTAGAGGAGGGAACGCAAATGGCTCATCTCCGCTACGCTCGAAATGAGTTCCAAATCCCGCGCGGGAATCTCTTCGTTCAGCTCAAGAAACTCGTGCTTGGGCGCTCTGTCCCAGGCACAGCGCCTGGCCGTGGTCGCGACAAACGCATACCATGGGCCGAGTCCCTGAACCTGAAATTCGCATCGCCGCGAATACAGCTTCTCTAATACAGTCGCGATGACATCGTCGCGATCCTGAGGAAGCGGGACCAGCGTGGCCAGGTAGCGCCACAAGAATCGCTCGATCCTGTTGGAGAGGTGTGTAAAAGCATCTTCCGCCGCCTTCGGGTCGGCGCCCGCGAACCGCTCTAGCTTGCCGAGTTCGTCGTCATCGCGTTCGGGGTCGTTTGCTGTGGACAGGGCCATTTCCTCATCTCTTTAAACGGACGTCAGTGAGCCGCTTCTAGCGCCAAACCTTGCATCGTCTGAAAATAGGACTAATTTATTATGGGTCTGCTAGATTGGGGCGAAGGTGGCCTGTTACTTATCACAGTCGTTGCCTCGGGAGGGAAACGCTATAGAGTTGCGTTTTGGCTGAGGCGAGGGAACCAAGAATGGCACCAAACACGGCAGCAAGGTTAGCAAAGCGATTATTGCAAATGTATTCGGGGGACGATGACTTCTCCTTCGAGGTGGACACGCCGGAAAACGCGGCGGTCCTAGCCGAAGAGTTCCGCTCCCTAGGATGCTCAGTATCGTGCGCCACTTATGGCGCTCGGATAAACGTCACCCTTCAGAAAGGCGGATCCCAAGGAGGAGGCGCGTAGATGATAACGAGGGAGCCCAGGAGACCAGATTCCACGATCAAAATCGGAGCGGAAACTGCTCAAAGAGAAGCTCAGGCGGGGGACGGAGGTTTCGCGCTGGACTTACGGGCGTTTCTCCTCAGAGTCACCGGCCGGCTTGATTCACCAGGCGAAAACGTGGTCAAGGCGCCTCATCTCAGCCGGGCTGTGGCGGGCGAGACCATTTGGCTCGACTGGATGGTCAACCCATTCTGGCTCAGCTTGGATGATGAGCAGGTCCTAAGACTGCGTGGCCATGAAGATTTGGAGCTTACGGATGCCAGTCTGAAACCTCTGCAGGTGGCTCCCGTCCTCAAAGCCCAGCAAGAAAAGCATTGGATCGTTTTCCGTTGCCATCTACGGGCAGAGGGCATGTTGTTCTGGGAATCCACCACGCCATGCTCGCGAGAGGAGGTGGTGTTGTTCCGAAATCCACGGCCCGCAAGATCTCTCATCGGAGACCTGATCGGAGCTGGGAGCGGTCAACTCAACCGGTAGGCAGTTCGGTCCACATGAAACTCGACGGGGGGCGAGTTCGCGTATCAATATTGCAAGTAGAGAAGAAAATTATGATTATTTCACACGAGTCGAATTACGGTTCCGAGTATCACGTGCGCGTGGTCTTGAACGCTTGCGACATCGAGCACATTACTCAAAGGATGCATGCATCGCCGGACCGCGTTGACGGCAGAGTCCTGGCGGCTTTTCTTCGCGCAGTCGCCACGGAACAGATGGCGCCTCGCGACAAAATAGAGGTTGGGTTCTAGGGCGTGATCGTTCCCGCGAGACGCGAGCAAAGAGATCTGCCGACGCAGATCAGACATTGCTGCCTAATAAGCAGAATTCTGTCTACATAAAAGCACATCTTGACATACAATGAAAAGGCTCCATGATCCTTGAAATTCAAATAGAGTCCCATCTGCTCGCAGCGAAAATCTCGCCTTTTATGATCCCCTTTTTCAGTAACGTGTGAAAGGCCGGAACTGGGTTCAAAAGGGCTTTATGTATCCCTTTTCTACTAAATATTCGCGAGGCGGATAAAGCCCGTCATGGCGAAAGCGTCGTTGTGACCAGAGCAGTCTCGGCGCCAAACATTGTCGAGCCGCGCTGCATAGTCCACCGGCTCAATGAAGAGCCTGATTTGGATGACGCCAAAACTGAAAACGTGAATGTCTTGCTCTGCCCGGGGGCGATCGAATCGGCGGCAGACAGTGCCACTGAAGTCACGCCCCAAATCGGATAAACCGGGACCAGCGAATAGTCTCTCGCAAGCGTCCACGTGGTCTGGCCGGTGTTCTTCATCGTTACTGAAACGTTGTACATGTGACCGGCGGTCATTGTGGCCGGGAAGGCTTGAGAAACGTATTGGGATTGCTCCGTGCCGTACTTCACCAGGTTCATGTCCGGCGTCCCGTTTGGGCCGTAAGAGAAGCCGGCGACAATTAAATTGTTAAGCGGGTCCCTGCTGACGCCGCAGGAGATGTCGTCGTAGCCGCCGCCGTCGTAGGCGATCGCGCCGTTCCGGAACACTCCACCGCCGGAGGGCCAAGCGAAGGTGCCATTGGGCTGGACGCGATAGAGAAGGTAATCCAATCCGGTGGCGCCCATGCCTCGGGCCGCTGCATACAGCACGCCGGTGGTATCCACCGCCATTTGGGGCAGGTGACCGGTCACCGAACCGGGGGCGGCGAGGGTCCATAGGACGTTGCCGTTGGCGTCGAGTCTCCTGAAAAACCCATTCTGGGGGCTGCCCGAATTGCCGTGCAAGTAGGCGCCGCCAGAGCCGTCCGGAATGACCTGCGCGTAGGATTCATGAGTGCCCGCCGTGTGAGTCCACTGGACCGTACCGTCAGAAACAGAGAGGCTCTCGATCGAAGGGATGTTGCTCATGTCGGTGCAGCGGACGAAAAGGCTCGCACCATTGGGTTCAACCTGATAGGCGTTTCCATAGCCGTCGGTAGCATCAGGAATCGCCTGGCTCCAGCTAAACGCTCCCGTTGTGTCGAGCTTTGTCACGAAGGAGCCGGACACCGAACTACCGTTGGATTCGCCCACGCTGTAGGCGGCCCCGGCGGCGTCAACTCGGAAGTTGTAGACAAGTAAAGGAACTGGGAGGTCCGACTGCCACAGAACAGCTCCGTTCGCATCCAGCTTGAAAACCCTCGTGGTGGTGGTCGTCCCGCTCTGCGCGGCCAAATAGATAGCGTTCGAGGTCGTGTCTAAACCTTTTGGCGACCAGTTTGGAAAGGTCTTGGTCCAAAGCAGCTTGCCATTCAAATCGAAGCAGTAAAGATAGGCAGTAGAGTTTAAATTCTGTGCGTCGACCGAATTCGCAAGAACGATGGCGCCACCACCCGGCGCGATCCTCATCTCCGAGCCCCAAATAGAAGCCCCAGGGTTGATAACATGGGACCAATCCAGCCGGCCACTCGGCGCATACCGGGAAATGATAATTGGTCCAGACGGGTAATCGACGAGAAAGCCGCTGTTGTCCAGGTCACGGGTGGGCCCGCCAAGGACATAATAGTAACCGTTGCTTGTTGTCCGGCAGTCCAAGGCGATCAGCGCCGATCCGCCTGCGGCGCTGATGTCGCTCCACAATGGAGTCCCGTTGCCGTCAACCGAATAAATGGGAACCAAGCCGTTGGCGGAAATAACATCGTCGAAGTTGGCATAGACGATTTGGCCATTCGCGTCAACGAGCAGACTCTGAACCCCTCGATTCGCTGATCCTCCGGGCGCTTCCGACCAAAGAACGTTGCCACTCGGGTCCAACTCGGCAAGAAAGCCAACATTCGGATTCGCGTCGGTCCTGAAGCCGCCCAAGACGATGTTGTTGTTGGCCAGAAGGACTGCGGCATCACTGCCGTTGAGCGTCTTAGAGAACTGGACCGCACCGGCCGGATTTAGGAGATCGCACGTACCCCCAGACACCACGGCCAGGTAGCCACTTGAATTTAATGAAACGCCCTCGCTCTGCTGCATTAGAGGTGTGTGATAGAGCTGGTTGCCGGCGAGATCGAACTCCATTGCGGCAGGGTCGGCGTTGTTAGAAAAGTTGTCTCGGTAACCGGAGACGGCGTAGATTGCACTCGGGGTGGCCTTGGTCCAGCCGACCACGCCGAATGTGCTCTTAGACCAAAGCGTTTGGCCAGAAAGGTCATAAGCCGTTACATAGCCGCCTGAACCCGCTCCCGCGCCGGCTGCGATGAGATTCTGCCCTTGCGCGGAAAGTGCGCGAACAACTCCGATGCTAGGATGGATGCTCCAGCGAGGATCGCCGCTTGCGGTGAACGAAAGAATCACTCCTGCTGCCTGGGTGGCGCCGCCCACATAGAGGTTTCCAGTTCCGTCGACGGCCAGGCAAGCTGGAGTCGGGAGCGAGCTTCCAGGGAGGACGAGGAACCGATTCCAAAGCAGATGTCCGCCAGAATCGAACTGGAAGAGCATGTTTTGGCCGCCGTAGGCTCCGCAGGAGATGGCGGCTATGCCGGATGGCGTGACGAGGAAATCTTCCGGGCCACCCGCGTGGTGAGAATTCCACAGGATCTGGTGGTTTGCGTCGTAGGCGCTGACAAAGGTGTAGGAGATCGAGCCGCCGCAAACGTAGTAGCCGCCGCCCGGTTTTGCGAACACTCGATTTGGATAGACGGATGCAGTTGGCCCCGTGAGGTTCTCAAGATCCTTGTAACTAGACCACAGCTGTTTCGGCTGGGCGACAGAAAGGGCCGCCAAAACAAATGCAACGCAGAGAAAAACAGCTCTCATGCCAACCCGCAACATTGCATTGTACGCACGACCGCCCATAAATTTGCACTTGGACTCAATCCACCTTAATGAATTCTTGGCCCTCAGCCCTACATCCTAGTAAACTCACCTACACGTCGCCCAGTGTGATCTTGTACGAAGCGATTGGGCAGTCAACGGGTAATAGGCTCTCGGGCTTTTGGCTCAAGGCTCTAGGCTCAAAGTCCATCGGCTCTAACGAGCCATCATAGATGCGTGCTCATACGACTTTCTTTGTTTTCCGGATCTCTGGGTGTCTATGGGCGTGGGGCGCCGCTTTATAAGGCAGGTTCAGCTTTGTCACCCGCGGCCTTTGGCATGCTGAATAATAACCGGGAGTGGAAGGTTGCTCTCGATGCTTACAATGAAGACAAGTTGGAGGCTGCTTACCGAAGCGGGGTTGCCGATGGAGTGGGAAGTGGGGCCGAGTATGCGGAAGCGCTTGAGATTATTGACGCGGAATACCGCACAGGGCAGAAAAGCGAGATCACCAGGGTCGGGGAATGGCTGGAGGTTGAGGCTGATCCGAACCAGCACAGCCTTGGCATCGATGAGATTGGCCGAACAGCTTTAACTGCGGTTACTTCTATCTTTCGCACCATCGGATTACAAACCGGCTTGCCGATCCTGGTAACGATTCTCGAGTCGAAGGCGCTCCTGCCGCCTCAGTTGGCGACGACCGGATATGTGACGATGAAGGATCCTTATGCCAAGTATTGCCTCCCGTTCGACTCGTTGGCCAGTCCCGATGCGCTTCGAACCAGGATCGAATGCCTGGCCGCTTGCCATGCCGCCGGTGTGCTCTCAGCGGAATCGGCTGCGACTTGGCTGATCGCAGCTAGTGAAGCCTTGTCGAGCGTGGGCGTGGAGACCATGGTCCGGGCCCGGTTCTGCGCCGGCGATTTGCCCTGGTTGAAGCCGCATGAATTGAATCTGAGACTCATTGGCGTCAAACTGGGTGACGATGAAGAGGCCGGCGCGGGAGCGGCTCTTGCTCAAGCGATCCTGATCGGGCGTTACTTGCTTGGGATTGAAAAGCCTGCGGTCTTCAGGAAGTGTCTGACTTACCACATGCCCACCTCGGTGCCTCAGCACATCCGCCTCCTTATGTCCAACGATCCAACCAGGGACGCTTGCAAACACACGTTCGGCTACGCGCCGGAATATCTGTTCGAGCAAGCGCTGGCGGCTTGTTGCAAATGAAGGGTGCTGTGCAGGTAAATCGTAAATTGTAAATCGTAAATCCCCGGAAGCCGGACCTGATCTAGGAGCCTGCTGCGAGACCTGCCAACTCTTTCGGCCTGCCACGTCCGACGATTTACGATTTACAATTTACGACTTACGGGCCCAAAACGCCCCAAAGAACAACGCCACCGTCCATCCGGTCAGATACCTAGCAAGCGACAGGACTATGAACATGAATACCAGTATCACCAAGGTGAGCAGCCAGGCTTCTCCGGAAGGACAATTGGGCCAGAAATATCTCGCCTCCGGCATCTCCGTTTCCATG
>JANYLD010000139.1 GCA_025363835.1 Armatimonadota bacterium | reverse complement strand
GACGAGAGCGCCGTTCGTGCTGCTGCACGCCAACGTATTGCTGCATCTCATAGAATCCTTTCCGGCGTGGCCGAAGACGCTGGGGTCCAACGCAAGATGTTCGGGGTCTTCCACGATGCCGGATATAAAGGCTTGTATGGAGGCCTTGGGCAGCAACAAATCAAACAAAA
This sequence comes from Armatimonadota bacterium, assembly GCA_025363835.1. Lineage (GTDB taxonomy): Bacteria > Armatimonadota > Fimbriimonadia > Fimbriimonadales > Fimbriimonadaceae > JANYLD01. The sequence continues at coordinate 2,546 of JANYLD010000139.1, read as the reverse complement.
GAAAGGCATTCCTGAGAAAGGACCGCTCGTGGACTACATGAGCCATACCGAATTAGCAATGAACGACTTTCGCCAGACACAAGCTGCTGAACGATTGCAACGTGACAAGACCAAAGGCCAAGAAGCAGCCATCCGAGTACATCGTGAGGTAGGAGAAGCTGTTCGCAAGCTCGTCAAGGACCAACAGAACACGATGCCAGAGGATCTGAAACCCGAACCACCGATGACATTGCCCCAAGCCAAAAAGAAGGCACTTCCAGAGACTAAATGAATTTGCTGAACAAGCCGCGATGCGGACAAGACGCAAAGGAGGATGATCGGGAATTGCTGTTAGTAGATTGACCCTGGACAAAATCCGTGGTAGGGCGCTTGCCAGGGTCGTTAAAGATACCTCTCGTCACCGATAGGTGGTTGCGCTGAACCGCAGCCACCTATTATTATATCTCGTCAGGTTCAACCGAACCGAATAGGCTCAACTGGACTTCGGCTTTGGCCTCTTTGATTTCCTCAGAGCACTTTCGCCAGCTAACCTGCGGTCGATTTCCACTTTCGGCACTTTGAGAATTTTCTTGGTTGCTTCCTCGAATGCCTGAAATTCTGGTGTTGTTTTTAGATCCGCGTAGGGGTCCTTTGACTTGTCGGTCGACTTTTTCCCTGATGGGTGGCTCATAAGGTCTTCCCCGTCAGTTCTTTGTAGGTGAGCCGCTTCCCGGCTATCTGAGAGAGTGCCAAGTCGAACCGCTGCCCGTCTGTGGCCTTTCGCTCATTGAATCGAAACACCTGTTCCTCAACATACCGGAAAAGGTGGAACGGCTCAACCGAGATATAGGTTCCTTTCAAGCCGCGCTTGAGGCAGGACCAGAAATTCTCAATTGAGTTCGTGTGTACATTCTCGTTAACGTATTCGACCATATGGTCTACGACGTGGTGGTCGAACTTCTTTCCTAGGAGTTCGTAGGCCTTGAATTCGTCGGTGTAGACCGTTGCGCTTGGGTGGACGTATTTCTCAATGTTGCCGCGAAGCGTTGGCCCCGTCAAGTCCTGAACCGTGGTGGCGATTACCTTGCCGCCCCGCTCGATCATGCCATGTACAGCGGCCTTGCCCTGGCTTCCGCGACCTTTGCCCGCTCTCTGCCATTTGTGCTGGTTCCGAGCCTTTCCGCCTACAAACGTCTCATCGGCTTCGACTTCACCGTTTAGCTTCTCAAACGTTCCATTCTCAAGAGCCTTTCGGATTCTGTGATCCATGAACCAAGCCGTTTTCTGAGTCACACCGAGCGACCGGGCAATCTCGCATGAGCTAACGCCGTTCTTGCAGTTGACTACAAGCCAGACCGCCAGTAACCACTTGTCCAGACCAAGTTTGGAATCCTCGAAGATCGTTCCAACCTTGACGCTGAATTGTCGCTTGCACAGCTTGCACTTCCACCGTCGCTGAGTCGCTAGGTAGTAATGCTCAATGCCGCCGCATGAAGGGCAACCGATGATGCCCTCGGGCCAGCGAAGCTGCTTCAAGTATTCATGCGCCCGCTCGGGATTCAATAATTCGCGGGTTGCTTCGAGTAAAGTCTTTGGCGTGCTCACGAAATCATTATAGCACGAATTTGGTTAGCTTTGTATATAAGCCCCTTTACTATTTACCACTTACCTTCGAGAATCTTAGCTCTTAGCTGCGGCATCCCCGGCTGCGGCTCGTTCGAGCGTGGGGATGTCGATTTTGACCATCTGCATCATCGCTTGCATGACGCGCTTGTTGGCTTCTGGGTCGTCGGTGCTCATCAGTTCCATGAGCCGTCTTGGCGTGACCTGCCACGAGAGGCCGAACTTGTCTTTCAGCCAACCGCACGCTGAAGCTTCTCCACCTTCCAGCAGCTGGTCCCAGTAGTAGTCAACCTCTTCCTGGTTATCGCAATCGATCATGAACGAGACGGACTCGTTGAACTTGAACATAGGGCCGCCGTTGAGGGCCAAGAACTTCATGCCTATGATCTCGAAGGAGCAGACCATGATAGATCCGGCCGGGCCGGGGCCGGCGTCTGAGTAGCGGCTTTCACTAAGCATCTTTGAGTCCTTGAAGACGGAAAGATAGAAGTTCATGGCCTCTTCGGCGTTATTGTCAAACCATAGAAACGGGGTTATTTTTTGATCCATTGAGTCGGTGCTCCTTGTCATTGCTCGGCGTTTGGGCTTGGGTCGCCGTGTTCGTCGCGGTCTCCGTGTCGGTTTGACCTAATCTTAGGCGGCCTGCAGGATTTAGTCGGATGCAGAAATGGGTATTCGACATTTGAAGTCGAGAAGCCTGAGTTTTTAGACCAACTCGGTTAGTCGACGTTCCAGGAAGCGGCGCTCCGGTTCAAGTCTAGCGAGTTTGAGCGCCTGTTCGTAAGAGGCTTTGGCCTCCTCGTTGCGACCTAGGCGTCGGCACAGGTCGGCACGTGCCGAGTGGGCCAGGTGATAGTCGGCTAATGTACCGTCCGCCAAGATCTGGTCGATCAGGGCGACGCCAACCTCGGGCCCGTCTCTCATGGCAACGGCAACGGCTCGAT